>CAZSME010000092.1:0-5686 GCA_964607665.1 uncultured Nitrospirota bacterium
GGAGAGATGGCCGAGTTCGGTTGAAGGCGTCTGCCTCGAAAGCAGATGTGGGGGAAACTCCACCGGGGGTTCGAATCCCTCTCTCTCCGCCCGGTTTCAACCTCTCCTCTTTTAAGGGGAGGGGTTATATGTTTTGGAAGGGATAAAAGATGTCTGATGAAGAATCTGTTCTGGATGTAAAAGAAGAGGTGGTCAAAGAGGATGTCGCTGAAATTGTTCGCCCTGACCGGATGTCACGGCGGGATATGCTTTTAACAAAATGGACCGAAGGCGCGCCGAAAGAAGGGGAGCCCGCTGAACGGTTATCCGAATTTTTGAACCAATGTGTCGAGGAGGTTTCCAAAGAAATGGGTGCCGACACGGCCCTGCTGTTTGGATACAACCCACAAAAACAGGAATGGTTTTTTTGCGCTTCCTATGGGATGCCCAACGACTTTGGCAAGAAAGAGGCGCTCTCCCGTGCATGGCAGTCGCTTCCAACGATTGTTTTGAAACACGGGCCGAATCTCTTTTCCGATGATATCGCAAAAGATCGCCACTTCATCGGCCAAATGATTCGAGGGACACTGGTCTCTACGTTTGCGGGAACCACCTTACAGGAGGGCGAAGCCATACGGGGTTCCTTTGCGATTGGGGTCAACCGGCCCAACGCGTTTACGGAAGAGGATCGCGGTTTTTTTGTGTCGATTTCAAAACTCCTTTTTCCGTTTCTCCCTGTACCGGATTTTACCCCGGTTCATGCTGCCGCTCCAATGTTACAAAAACCCGAATCCAGACCCGAACCCAACTCGGAGCCAAGACATGAGCAGCCGTCCGAACCCAAACGTGATCTCAAGCCAGAAGAAAAACAGATTCCAATGGAGGAACCCAAGCCCAAAATTGAACCGCGAATAAAGCCGGAAGTGGCACAAAATATCGAGCCAAAGGCGGAGCCGAAACCTCGCGGCCGAATGGAGCGAGACGAAAAAGAGCCGGAGCGGAACGAGCGTCGTGAACACCGGATCGTGTTGATGGAGGCCCTGTTCTCAACACTCTCTTCTGTTTTTCACGGGGAAGATTTCTCCACCGAGATATTGAGGAAGATTCTCCCGTTATTAGAGGCGGATGGGGGTATGCTTTTTCGGCTGGAGCCAACCAATCAGCGCTTTTTCCCTGTGGCATCAGAGGGGATTTTATTGGAAACGGCAAAACGAATCGAGAAATCGGGTGTCCGGGCCGATCCGATATGGACAAAGGCGATTGATAAAAATATGCCGATGCTGCTTTCTGCTGATGCATGGAAATCGTCTTTAAAGAAAAGGCTTTTTGGAGAAGAGAGCCTGCAGTCTCATCTAATGATGCCGCTTCGGTCCGGGAACAGGCTCTGGGGAATCCTTTCTCTTTTCCATCGGACAAGGACCTTTTCCCAAAAAGAGGTTGCGCTTTTGGAATGGATCGCGGAAAAGGTGAGTCGAGGTTTTGAGGCCCTGACCACGTTTGATACGATGCAGAAGAAAATGGAGACGATGGCCCTGGCCCAGGCCTTCTTTCCATCCGTCGCGATGGGGCCTTCGGCCGTTCTGGTCTCCATTCTGAACGGGATCAAACGGATCGCCCGCGTGAGTAACTGTTACCTTTTTTTAATGGATCAACAGGCGGGGGTTCTTTATGGGGCAGCGGCTTCGAATCCGGCGGAAGATCTGCTCGAAGGGGTTGAGATTAAACTGGAGGAGGATGCGATTGTCCCCCTCACCGTAAAGGAAAACGGCCCACTTGTGGTTGAAAACGCCCTTTCGGATCCTCGTATCGGTCAGAAATGGATTGAGCGGTTTCGGTCGCGCTCTCTTTTCTCTGTGCCCCTGCAGGTCAAAGGGCAGGTGATCGGTGTTCTTCTTTTAGAGGAAACCGCCTACTTCCGACGTTTCACGGAGGCGGAGATTCAAACCGTTCTGACCTTGTCTCATTCCGCGGCGATATCCATTGATACGGCCATACACTATCAGAAGGCGATACAAGAACGGGAGCATCAGGAGACTCTTTCGATGGCGGTCTTAAATCTGCACGAATCGGAACGGCGTCAGACCTCGAAGATGTTGGGAAAAGGGGCCGGAGCGATGCTGGATGAGGCGCGGAAAGAGATGAAAAAAATTGAAGCCTCCGCGGATCTTCTTCCCACAACGGTAAAGAGTCATCTTACGGCGGCTTGTCGGCAGATTGATCAGGCGGTAGAAAATCTCAAGACGTTATCCTCCGATCTTCACTCTGATCTTTTGGAGACTCAGGGTCTCGTTCCCGCGCTGCAAGCCTATACCGATCTTTTTTCCAGAATGACATCGGTGTCGGTGCAGTGGCATTTGCCCGCTCCAATAAAAGGGATTTCGCCCCGACTGGAGATGTTCCTGTATCGAACGGTTCAGGAGGCGATTGTGAATGTCAGTAATCACGCGGCGGCGAAGTCGGTCGTCATCGCAATCGAAAAACAGGATCCCTACCTGCACCTGTCCATTACAGACGATGGGAATGGGTTTGATGCCAAACGGTATTTTGCCGCTCCCCCGCATAAACGAAAGGGGATGGGTATTTTAGGCATGAAAGGGCGCGTTGAACTTCTGGGCGGGATATTTTTTATTGAATCAAAGCCGGAGGAAGGAACACGCGTGTCGATTAAAGTTCCACTTATGAAGCGGCGGGGGACGCCGGGGGGGGGCTGACTTTCAGGCCCTTCAGATATCCCTCGATAAAAAAATCGATGTCGCCATCCAAAACCCCTGAGACGTTTCCGCGCTCCGCGCCGGTGCGGTAGTCTTTCACCAGCTGATACGGCTGCATGACATACGATCGGATTTGGTGACCAAACCCGATCTCCTTTTTCTCGCCGGTTAGCTTTGCGATGGCCGCTTCCTGTTTCTCTTGCTGCTGCTCGTAGAGACGGGATCGAAGCACCCGCATGGCACTGAGTTTGTTCTGCAGTTGAGATCGTTCGTTCTGACACTGCACAACCAGGCCGCTGGGAAGGTGGGTGATCCGGATCGCGGACGATGTTTTGTTGACATGCTGTCCTCCGGCGGAGCTGGCGCGATAGGTATCAATGCGCAACTCTTTATCCAGAATGACGATTTCTGCGTTCTCTTCAATCTCCGGTGAGATCGCAACGGCGGCAAACGATGTGTGACGCCGTTTATTGGCGTCAAACGGAGAGATGCGGACAAGGCGATGGACGCCGCATTCCGATTTCAAATAACCGTAGGCGTAAGGCCCCTCAATCGAAAGGGTAACGCTTTTTATGCCGGCCTCTTCCCCCGGTTGAAGGTCAAGGGTTTCGACCCGGTATCCCCGTCGTTCCGCCCATCGAACATACATACGGGTGAGCATCTCGGCCCAATCCTGCGATTCGGTTCCGCCGGCGCCGGGGTGCAGCGTCAGAATTGCGTTATTAAAATCTTTTTTTCCGCAGAGAAGGGTTTCAACGGTCAGATGGTCAACCTCCGTTTGCAACGCCTTGAGGTTTAGATTCGCCTCGGCCTCGGCCGAAGCATCCGTCTCCTGTTCGAGCAGTTCAATCAGCAGTGCGGTCTCTTCAAACTTTCGTTCCATGTCGGATATCCGTTTCAACTTTTTTTCGAGGCGGCTCTTTTCCGCCAACTGATTTTGGGCAGAGCGATCCTGCCAAAAATCGGGGTGATGGGTCTTTTGCTCTAAGGCCTGGATTTGGACAGAAAGGGAGGCGGGGTCAAAGATGCTCCTTGAGTGATATCCACTCTAAACGAATTGCCTCTAATGTTTGTTGCATATCCGTCTGCATCGACGTTTTCTCCGAATAAAAATCAGTCCCTGGCGGACATTATATCACAGTCCGTTTTTACACATCTGGAAAAACGGTTTCTCTTGGGGTAAGATGAGACCGCCTCTTTAAACTGTGAGATCGTTATCATGGACGAGAAAAGAGAAAAGATGCGATGGCGGCTCGGCGCGCATATGTCAATCGCGGGGGGGCTGGATCAGTCCCTGCTGCGTGGCCAAAAAGTCGGTTGCGATGTGATTCAGATTTTCTCGAAATCGTCTAACCAGTGGCGCGCAAAGCCGCTTGCCGATTCCGAGATTGCCTGTTTCAAAAAAACGCGCGACGAAACCGGCGTGGACCCGGTTATGATTCATTCGGCCTATCTTATTAATCTTTGTACACCCAAAGAGGAGGAATGGAAGAAGTCGGTCGATGCCTTTTATATCGAGATGGAACGGGCCGAGGCGTTGGAGATTCCGTACCTGGTGCTCCATCCCGGCGCCCATGTTGGTTCCGGCGAAGAGGCCGGTATTGCAAGGGCGGCGAAGGCGCTCAATGCCGTTCACCAACAGGCCGCAGGTTTTAAACTGAAGGTATTGATTGAATTAACGGCGGGACAGGGGAGCTGCATCGGCCATCGGTTTGAGCATGTGGCCCATATTCTGGAGCAGGTTGAAGAGGCCGATCGCGTCGGAGTTTGTTTGGACACCTGCCATATCTTTGCGGCCGGATACGATATCCGTACAAAAGAGGGATACGATGAGACAATGGCGCTGTTTGACAAATGGATCGGCCTGAACCGCCTGCGCGCGTTTCATCTGAACGATTGCAAAAAAGAGCTCGGATGCCGGGTGGATCGCCATGAACATATCGGTCAGGGGAAGATGGGACGGATGCCGTTTAGCTACTTCATGAACGACGACCGGTTTGCCGGCCTGCCGATGATTTTAGAGACCCCAAAAGGGGACGAGATGGAAGAGGACAAGATGAATTTGGCGACGCTCCGCAGTCTCATCGCAGATTGATTTGAGCCCCGTATCGTTGTTAAAATCGGCCAATCTATAAAGTGCAAGGAGATAATTAAAGGAGGTCAATAATGAGTAAGGAAAAACGTCAGTATGTGAACTACTGGTTTTTGAAGGTCGATCCGGCATGGCGGCGGTTGCCCGCATCTGAACGGGAAAAGGGAAAGATGGAATTCTCGGCGGTATGCGACGAATTTCAGTCTAAGGTCATGCTGATTCCCTATTCCACTGTGGGCCTGCGCGCCGAGGTCGATTTAATGCTATGGCGCATCGGCTACGAGCTGGAAGGGATTCAGGAGATGACCACCCGGCTGCTTTCAACCGGCTTGGGAAAATATATGAACATCGCCTACTCCTATATTGCGATGACGAAACGGTCGACGTATGTCGACAAACATGTTCATGAAGGGCAGGAGTCCAAACGATTAACGATTGTGCCGGGGGAAGCGAAATATCTTTTCGTTTATCCGTTCTGGAAAACGCGAGAATGGTATCTTTTGCCAAAGGAATCGCGGCAACAGATGATGGATAAACATATTGCGATTGGACACAAATATCCGTCGGTCAAAATCAATACCAGCTATTCGTTCGGTCTGGACGATTGCGAATTTGTTGTGGCATTTGAAAGCGATCATCCGGCCGATTTTCTTGATCTGGTCATGGAGTTAAGAGAAACCGAAGGCTCCCGATACACCCTGCGTGATACCCCGATCTTTACCTGCATCCGTAAAAACCTAAAGGATGCCTTGAACGACCTGGGCGGCTAGGGGGCGCGGCCCCCAGCGAGCGAACCGCTCCCGTTGGTCGCGGTGGACCAGATATCGGATGCCGTTTTGTTTTTTTGTAGCAAGATAAGAAGTAGATTGTGTCGTGTCATTCCGGCATGTTTCTAGCCGGAATC
>CAZSME010000093.1:0-5568 GCA_964607665.1 uncultured Nitrospirota bacterium
GTGACACAGGTTGTCCCGCAATCGATGCCAGACGGAGTGGATGTGACGGTGCCTGCACCATCCCCACTCTTACCCACGGTCAGATTGAAAAACGGTGTTGGGGTCGGGTTACCGGTTCCGCTGGGTTCTCCTCCTCCATTGCATCCGCTGCTGATAAACGCGAAAACCATAAGGCCTACGATTCGGTTGGATAATTCGAAATCGTTTGACATGGTCTCTCTTCTTAACGTTGTTGACTGACTAAAACAACATACTGAATTTATACCCCATACCGACTCCGTGTAAAGTGTTTGGTTGCGTCCGGTTCCGTCTTGATCTTTCTTTTGGCGTGTTGTTAGAATGGCCTACCCGTCATGAAGATCAATGAGATTTTTAAGTCGATCCAAGGGGAGTCTTCTTTCGCAGGGATGCCCTGTGTCTTTATCCGAACCACGTTTTGTAACCTGCGCTGCCGATGGTGCGACACCGCCTACGCCTTCTATGACGGGGAAGAACAGTCGATTGACGCGATCCTGACACAGGTTCGCGCCTACCAATGCCGACTCATCGAAATCACCGGCGGAGAACCGCTTCTACAAAAAGAGGTCTATCCGCTGATGACGGCATTGCTCGATGAAGGATTTCATGTCCTGGTTGAAACCTCCGGAAGCCTTCCGATCTGTCAGGTTGATCCCCGCGCGATTGTCATTATGGACATCAAATGCCCCGGAAGCGGGATGAATCATACAATTCACTGGGAAAACCTGGCCGGGTTGCGACCCCATGATGAAGTGAAGTTTGTGATTGCCGATCAAAACGATTATGAGTGGGCAAAATCGGTGCTGATCCAAAATCCAATCCTGAGGGATCGAACGATTCTCTTTGCGCCTGTCTTCGGCGAGCTGGACCCTTGTTTACTTTCCGAATGGATTTTGCAGGATAATCTTCCTGTTCGTCTGAACTTACAGATGCATAAATTTATCTGGAACCCGGCCATGAAAGGGGTTTAATGGAAATCAAGGTAGCGTCCCGACCCGTTTTGAAAGGGGGGGGGAAGACCATACAGGTTATCGGTCATTATGAGGGGAACGATCTCTCGGCGGAATGTCGACGACTTGATCGGGCTGTTGGTGGAAAGATCGCCGCGGTATGGGCCGAAAAGGAGTTCTCCGGTAAGTTTTTATCCACCACGCTATTGCGAACGGATCATAAGTCGGTTCCCCGCATTCTTCTTTTGGGACTGGGCTCCGCGAAATCGATCACGTTAGATCGCATTCGTCAGGCGATGGGACGGGCCGCGACAACCGCTCGGAACGCGGGGGGAACAGAATTGACGGTTTCTCTTTTGGGCGAGGGAGTGGCTCCGGTTGCGGCCATCGCGCAGGCGATGGTGGAAGGGATCATGCTGGCCCTTTACCAATTTGATCTTTACAAAACCGATCGCAAAGAGCCGCAAAAAGCGATCACCGGATTAACCCTTTTGATTTCCGATTCCGCTAAAAAGGGGCGTGTCCTCCAAGGGGCATTGGCGGGGCAGGTGATCGCGGAATCGGTGAATGAGACCCGTACGCTTTGTAATCTTCCCTCCAATGTGCTGACCCCCAGCCGTCTTGAACAAGAAGCCAAACAGTTGAGTGAGACGTTTCCCATAGATGTGACAGTTCTGGAGCGGGCCGATGCGGAACAATTGGGGATGGGGGCGTTTGTGGCGGTCGCTCGGGGGACAACCGAGCCGCCAAAGTTCATAGTCCTTCAGTATAAAGGGGCGAAGGGACGGCCCGTCGCGTTAGTGGGAAAATCGGTCACGTTCGATTCGGGCGGTATTTCATTAAAACCGGCCGAAAACATGGAACAGATGAAATATGATATGTCCGGCGGTGCGACGGTGTTGGGGGCGATGAAGGCCGCGGCGAGGATGAAGCTGCCGTTGCACATTGTCGGTCTGCTTCCCGCGACCGACAATATGCCCAGCGGGCATGCCGTGCATCCGGGCGATATCGTCAAAACCCTTTCGGGTAAAACGGTGGAGGTGATCAATACCGATGCAGAAGGACGGCTTTGTCTTGCTGACGCAATCACATACAGCCTTCGCTATAAACCCCATTCCATTATCGACTTGGCCACATTAACCGGGGCCGTTACCGTTGCATTGGGGCATCACGCGATGGCCCTTTTTGGCAACCATTCCGAGCTGATCAATCAGATACAGAAAGCGTCCGAGGCCACGGGGGAGCGGGTTTGGCCGATGCCGCTCTGGGACGAGTACTACAATCAGATTAAAAGCGATGTGGCCGATCTGAAGAACACCGGCGGCCGGCCGGCGGGATCGATTACCGCGGCCCTCTTTCTGAAACAGTTTGCCGAAAAAACGCCGTGGGTCCATTTGGATATTGCCGGCGTCGCCTGGAACAGCGAGAAACCCCGGCCCTATATCCCGAAGGGATCGACCGGCACCGGTGTTCGATTGCTCATTCAATATCTCATCCATTTGGCAGGCCGATGAAACTTGCCCGGAAAATAGGCCAACTCCTGATGATCGGGTTTGATGGAAAAACCCCCCCTAAAAAAATATTACATTTTATTAAAACATACGATATTGGCGGGGTAATTCTTTTTGCTCGCAATATCGACGATCCGATTCAGTTGGCCCAACTGATTCAACATCTGCAAGCCGGCTCAAAAGATGCCCCGCTTTTTATTGGGATTGATCAGGAGGGGGGGCGCGTCTCGCGCCTTCCACGTCCGTTTACCCTGTTTCCCCCGGCACGCACACTGGGACAGTGCAATAGCATCTCGATGACCTATTGCGCGGCGGAAGCGATGGCGCGTGAACTTGCCGTGGTCGGGATCAATATGAATTTCGCCCCGGTGCTGGATCTGGATACCAACCCCGACAATCCGATTATTGGCGATCGCGCGTTTGGCACGACATCACCGCTTGTCGCGGAACATGGATTGGCGATGATGAGCGGCCTGCAGGACAATAACGTGATTGCCTGTGGCAAACATTTTCCGGGTCATGGCGATACCGCGCTCGATTCGCACAAGGCGCTGCCGGTGGTGAATCACCCGTTAAGCCGTTTGATGGATGTGGAGCTAAAGCCGTTTATTCATCTTGTTCAAAACCGGCTGACTTCCATGATGACGGCACATATTCTTTGTCCGATGCTGGACCGGAAATGGCCGGCCACGTTATCGAAAAAAATAGTGACCACACTGCTTCGAAAGGCGATCGGGTTTAACGGCGTGGTCGTGAGTGACGATCTGGAGATGAAAGGGATTACCTCGAAATGGAGTGTCGCGGAGGCGGCGGTCTTGGCGATCAACGCCGGGGTCGATCTTCTTTTAATTTGTCAGACGCACGATCAGCAGGTTGCGGCATTAGAGGCGTTGATTCATGCGGTGGAGACGGGCGACCTTTCCGAAAAACAGATTGATCAGTCACTGAATCGCGTGCTTCGATTGAAAGAGCAATTTCTTTTGGGCCGAACCCGGCCGCCGGATCTTCAGAAAATTAAAAAGGTGGTCGGATCGCCTCCGCATCACGAATGCGTGGCAGAGATTAAAAAGAGGGCGGCCTCGCATGTTGCACACGCTTCTTGATCTCTTTCTGCATCTCGATCGGCACCTTTCGACCCTTTTTGAACAGTATGGTGTTTGGACCTACGCGCTTCTTTTTCTGGTGATCTTTTGCGAAACCGGTTTGGTGATTACCCCCTTTCTGCCGGGTGATTCCCTTTTATTTGCTGTTGGCGCGCTGGCCGCCCGCGTGGAGGCCCCGGTGGGGGCGATATCCCTTTTGTTGATCATCGCGGCCATCTTGGGGGATGCGGTGAACTACGGGATTGGATACCGGATTGGGCCACGCGTTTTTACAGGAGGGCCTATCCGATTTTTGAATCGGGATCATCTGGATCGAACCCATCGTTTTTACGAAAAACATGGCGGGAAGACGATTGTCATCGCCCGTTTCGTTCCGATCCTCCGCACCTTTGCCCCGTTTATTGCCGGTATCGGCAAGATGGCCTACCGCCGTTTCGCGCTTTATAACGTGCTGGGTGGGGTCGCGTGGGTTTTGCTGTTTGTCTTTGGGGGATACGGGTTTGGAAATCTTCCCACCGTCCGAAATAATTTTACGCTGGTCATTCTGATGATTATTTTCATTTCCCTTCTTCCGGGGATGGTGGCATTTGCACGAAAAAGATAGTTTGGAAACCTCTTCCCTCGCCCTCCTCCGAACACGCGGATTTTTTCTTCTGTTTATGACCCACATTTTCTTTGGGATGGCCTTTTGGCCCTACGTGCTTCTGCCGGGCTATATTCAAGCGTTAGGGGCCGACCCGCTCCAAATCGGTATGATGATGGGTGCGGCCTCGCTATCGGGGGTGCTGATTCGTCCCTGGATTGGACACCTCCTCGATCGCAATGGGCGAAGGCGATATCTCATCATCGGAGAACTGGTTTTTTTTGCAACGCACCTTTTTTATCTAGGGTCTTCGAGTGTTGGCTGGGCGCTCCTCGTTATTCGTCTCGTGCATGGCCTGGCAATTGGAATACTGGTTGTCACCTTTTTTACACTGGCCGCCGATCTCTCTCCACGGGTGGGGGGGATTGCCCTGTTTGGCATCTCCGGCCAATTGAGCGGAACGCTGGGTGTGCCGATTGCTGAAAAAGCGGTTAGTCTCGGAGGGTACCCGGCCTTATTTCTTTTTTGCGCCAGCATGTCGGGCATCTCCCTGCTGCTTTGCCTGTGTATTCGAGATACCAAGCAGCGCAAGAGCGAGACCGATTTCAAACTGTTTTTTCAAATTGCGGCAAGGGCCGCTCTCCGCGTTCCCCTGCTGGCCACCTTTGCATTTTCTCTCGGAACCACCTCGTTCATCGTTTTTTTAAAGCCGTATCTGCTCATGACGGGCGTTGGCCGGGTGACCCATTTTTTTCTGGCGTATACCCTTTCTGCGATGGCGATTCGACTCATTGGCGGAGACTGGCCGGACCGATACGGTCAGAAATGGACGCTTTATCCGGCCCTTCTTTCGTTGGCGATCGGGATCCTCCTGTTGACGCGGACCCCTTCTCTTTCCGGATTGATTGTGAGCGGTATCTTATGTGGGATAGGACATGGATTTGCCTTTCCAATTCTCTCGATTACCGTTATTGAAAGGGGGGGCGCGGTCCATCGGGGTGCTTTAATGGCCTTATACACATTGACATTTGATCTGGGCGGGTTCATTGGATCGCCGTTGTTCGGATGGGTGGTTCGGGAACAGGGCTATACAACCCTTTATGTTGTGGCGGCATTGATTGTCACCTTCAGTGTTACCGTGCTGGCCGGCTTTGATAAGATATCGATTAAAGATCGACGCCGCCTGACATAACAACCCCCTGGCCCCCTTTTTAAAGGGGGAAGCGAGCATGATTTATTCCCCATTGGTAAAGGGTAGGGGGTTGTTCCGGAACGAACGAGCATAACGATTCCAAAATAACGTGTCATTTCGACCGAAGGGAGAAATCTCATCGCGTGCGATAACCTGTGAGATTTCTCGCTTTGCTCGAAATGACAGCGTTGTGTTGTCATGACATTTTAGA
>CAZSME010000094.1:0-5565 GCA_964607665.1 uncultured Nitrospirota bacterium
GGTAAGGCCACGTGATCCTTGACAATGGGGGTCTATTTGTACGATCATGTGCGTCGTTGCTTTTGATTTTAGTCGGTAGGGTCTATGAAAACAATTTCATTTACAGAGTCTGATGCAGAGAAGGCGTGGTTCCTGGTCGATGCCAAGGGATTGGTATTAGGACGGATGGCCGCGCCGATTGCCGCAATCCTTCGCGGAAAACATAAGCCGACCTTTACCGCCAATCAGGATATGGGCGATCATGTCGTGGTGGTGAACGCGTCGGAGGCGGTGTTGACGGCCGGAAAGGCAACAACGAAGAAATACTATCGGCATAGCGGCTATATTGGTGGACTCAAAGAGACCACGGCCGAAACAATGCGGAAAGAACACCCGGAACGATGGGTGACCCTTGCCATTACCGGGATGCTCCCCAAAACAAAACTAGGACGGGCGATGGCTAAGAAACTGCGCGTGTATCGTGGGCCGTCACATGACCATCAGGCACAGAATCCAAAACCGTTGGTATTAAAAGAAGCCGTTTTAGGGAAATCATGATTCATAAAGAAGCACAGATAGTAAGCAGGTTCGTCGCAACGGGAAAGAGGAAGCGGGCCATTGCACGCACCTCACTTAAACCGGGGAAAGGGGTTATTGTGGTCAACGGACTTCCGTTGGAACAATATTTTCCGCGTCCCGTATGGCGTTATCTGATTGCCCAACCCTTTGAAGTCAGCGGCACCACCGGGCAGTATGATGTCTCGGTCAACGTCTGTGGCGGGGGTCTCTCCGGTCAGGCCGGTGCGGTCCGACATGGCATTGCAAAGGCCCTTCTCGACGTCTCTCCGACATTGAGACCGGGCTTAAAAAAAGAAGGCCTTTTAACCCGCGACCCACGGGAAAAGGAAAGAAAGAAACCGGGTCAGAAAGGGGCCCGAAAGCGGTTCCAATACTCCAAACGTTAATAATGACGTTTTTTTCAAGGGGGCGTCTGACCCAACAATGGAGGGGCCGCAAAAGGGTCTCACCCGTTGGGTTGGAAGCCCCTTTTTTATTGTGTAAATTGTGTTGGATGAAACATAAAGCATGCTAAAGGTAGCGATAGCCGGTGCAACCGGATATACCGGGGCCGAACTGGTTCGGCTTTTAGTGCAACACCCAAAAGTAAAGCTTGTCTCTGTAACCTCCGAGCAGTCCGCGGGAGAGCGGCTTACTACCCGCTTGCCTTTTTTGAACGGATATTGTGATCTGCGCCTTGAGAAGATGGACCCTGTTCGGCTGGCCAAACAGGCCGATTTGATCTTTCTTGCATTATCTCATACCCAGGCGATGCAGCCGGCGAAGCAACTGATTGACGCGGGGAAAAAGGTGATCGATCTTTCGGCCGATTACCGGCTTCGTTCTCCAAAGGTTTATGAGAAATGGTACAAAGCGAAGCAGGAGGAGCCGGCGCTGTTGAAAAAGGCGGTTTATGGCCTGCCCGAATTTTATCGAAAAAAGATCGCGGAAAGCCGTCTGGTTGCAAACCCCGGCTGCTATCCCACCGGGGCGCTTCTGCCGCTTCGTCCGTTTTTAAATTCTGGAGAGATCGATTTTTCCCGTGAGATTATCATCGATGCCAAGTCGGGGGTCTCCGGCGCGGGGCGTGCTACAACCGATACGACCCATTTCCCAGAGGCCAATGAAGGATTCTCTGCCTACAATGTTGGCCGTCACCGGCATATTCCGGAAATCGAGCAGGAGACCGCTTCGTTTGGAGCGAATATTATTTTTACGCCGCATCTCCTGCCAGTCAATCGCGGGATTTTAACCACGATCTATCTCCCCCTTAAACGGAATCTTTCACAACATCAGTTAGCGTCAATGCTGGAGAAGGCGTACGCCGGTGAGCCGTTTATCCGCTGTGTTGACCGCTCTCCGAATCTGAACGATGTGAAGGGATCGAATTTTTGCGATATTGCGGTTTTTTCAACGTCACGGGAAGGCCCACGAAATGCCGCGGGGAGTCAAACGGCCATTGTGATTTCGGCGATTGATAATCTGGTCAAGGGGGCGTCGGGTCAGGCGATTCAAAACATGAATATTATGATGGGATGGAACGAACGGGAGGGGCTTACCGCCCCCGGATTCTTTCCTTAGAGGAAAATCGATGTCTATTCGGGAAATAAAGGGTGGTGTAACGGTTGTGGAAGGGATCACTGCATCGGGGTGTTTTGCAGGGATCAAAAAAAACGGTCGACCCGATCTGGCGTTGATCTTCTCTCGCATTCCCTGTACGGTTGCGGCGGTCTTTACAAAAAACCGCTGTCCCGCCGCATCAATTATCTTTGACAAGAACCATCTTCGAACGCAGCACGGAGAAGGGGGGCAGGCGATTATTGCCAACAGTGGCAATGCGAATGCTGCAACCGGGGAGCAGGGCCGTATCGACACCCACAAAATGGCGGAGGCGGTCGCGCACGTATTGGGCATATCCAAAAACGCGGTTTATGTCGCATCGACCGGCGTCATCGGCAAGGTTCTGCCGATTGAGAATATCCAAAAGGCAATTCCGCAATTAGCCGTTTCCCTTTCTAAAAGCGGGGGCCGTCTTGCGGCAGAAGCGATTATGACCACCGATCTTGTCGTGAAGGAAGCGGCCTTTGTCGGGCCGGTTGGAAACGCAACCGTTCGTATTGGCGGAATGACAAAAGGGTCCGGGATGATCCATCCGAACATGGCCACGATGCTGGCCTTTCTAACGACGGATGCCGCCATTACCCCGTCTCTTTTGCAGGAAAGTTTACGAGAAGTCACCGACCGGACATTTAATTGTACGACGGTGGATGGGGAGACCAGCACGAACGATCTGGTTATTCTGTTTGCAAATGGCCGCGCGGGGAGTCCCATCCGCACAAAAGGGGCGGCGTATCGTCAGTTTGTCGACCTGCTTTATCAGACTTGTCTGAAACTAGCAAAACAAATTGTAAAAGACGGCGAGGGGGCAACAAAATTAATTGAAGTGAATGTGCTGGGGGCGCCGAGTAATAAATTAGCACGTCAGATTGCCTTTTCAGTTGGCCGTTCCAATCTGGTCAAAACCGCTTTCTTTGGTCAGGATGCCAACTGGGGGCGTGTTGTCGCGGCGATTGGAAACGGCGGGGCCAAGATCGATTTTGACCGACTGGATATCCGCTTCGGTAAAACCCTCCTGCTTCATCAGGGCGTTTATCAGGGGGAAAAGGCGGAGGCATCGGTTTCCGCGTATCTCAAAAAACCGGAACTGATCCTTTCGATTGACCTTCATGGAGGCCCGGGCTCCGCAACCGTTTTCACCTCGGACCTCAGTATCGACTACATCAAAATCAACGCCGATTATCGGTCTTAGCTGTTGTGTGGACGCTCTGATCTATTTGAGGTGAGTGCATCTTTTGGAAAGGCCTGGAAGGTC
Organism: uncultured Nitrospirota bacterium; assembly: GCA_964607665.1. GTDB lineage: Bacteria > Nitrospirota > Nitrospiria > SBBL01 > SBBA01 > CAZSME01. Next base: position 3,410 of record CAZSME010000094.1, read on the forward strand.
AGCCCATCTAATAAAACAGCCGGTGGAACCCCTTTCCCCTGAATCAGCACTTTGAAGGTCCTTCCCATTCGATCGGGGGCCATCAACTGCTTCATCGCCAGAAAATGTTTTTTCGCCTCTTCGGACTGCTCCATTTGATCGGCATAAACCTGCATCTCCTGCGCAATCCCAAGCCCCATTAAAAAATGGGTTTGATCGGTAAAACCAACCACCAAAAGGCCCACCTCCTCTCCGACCTGTGCCAGTGACGTAAAATCAACATGGCTGGTCATATCCTGCTCACCAATATGCTCATACGGATTTTCGTTCACCGTATGTTTGTGATAGCAGAGGAATGTCCCGCGCCTACGGGCAGCGATGTATAACTGTTCCGCTGGATAGCCATAGTCAATCGTTAGAACGAATCCCTTGGCCAACCCCTGCCCGACCTCCCGCATCCAATCCAATCCGCGCAGATTGATTTCAAGGTCAAAGGTCTTTTCGGTTTGGATATCCAGCCGGTTCCAATAGGTCAGAAGATCGGGCGTCGAAAGCGGCCGTAGAATTTCCGCAAAGCGATCCCCTTCCCAGGTCAGATAGACTTCCTGCAACGACTGTCTTTCCATTCGCAATCGGTGCACCGGAAAGGCATCCATCAATTCATTGGACAGCACAATGCCGATCGATCCTTTAGGCATTGTCTTTTCCCATCGAACCTTTTGGGAATAAAGCGGCAGAAGCCGTTCTTGCTGCGTTGTTCGGAACGATGGACTTTCTTCGATAATAAGGTACTGAAGCCGATTAAAAAGAGACGGGTACTGTTCTTCAATAAACCGAAGGATATTTTTGCAAAGCAATCCGTCTCCCGCGCCAAACTCAATAAGACTGATCGGGTCGTCACTGCCGATTGCTTCGGCCATCTGAACAATCTGTTTAGCGATTAGTTTTGCGAAGATGGGGTGGACCAAAGGACTGGTGTAGAAATCCCCTTGGGGGCCGATTTTCTCGCGGGGGGAGGCGTAGTAGCCATATTCCGGATGGTAGAGGGCCATCTCCATAAACCGGACAAACGGGATTGGCCCCTGTTTTTCGATCTCATCTCGAAGCAGTTCTTCTATTGGGGACACGCAATCATTTCCAATCAGAGCTTGTAGTCGATCTGCATCGCCTGTCGCACCTTTCGCATCGTTTCTTGCGCAACGGCCCGTGCGCGGCCTGTCCCGTCCATCAAAATATCGTTTAACCGCTTTTCATCACGCGCAACGTCCGCCCGCTTTTCCCGAATCGGATCTAAAAAGCAATTCAGCGCCTCGGCCAGTTTTCGCTTGACCTCCACATCCCCCACGGTCCCTTTTTCATACCGGGACTTCAAATCTTCCACCTCGTCTTTATTGGAATTAAACAGGTCGTGATAGATGAAAACCGGATTCCCCTCGACATGGCCGGGATCGGTTGGATGAATCCGCGTCGGATCGGTATACATCCGCATCACCTTCTTTTCAATCGTCTTCGAATCGTCCGAAAGATAGATCGCATTGTTCAGTGTCTTGCTCATTTTGGCCTGACCGTCTATCCCGGGCAAGCGGGGAAAAAGGCCGACGCGGCCTTCGGGTATTACCAGCACATTTCCATAAAGCCGGTTAAACTCACGCACAATCTCCACGGTCTGCTCGATCATCGGCAGTTGATCTTTGCCGACCGGGACGAGATTGGCCTCAAAGATCGTGATATCGGCCGCCTGGTGTACCGGATAGGCCAGGAAACCGGCCGGCAACGATTTGGCCAGCCCTTTCTGCTGTATCTCGTCTTTGATCGTGGGGTTGCGTTGCAGCCGGGCGAGTGTCACCAGATTCAGATAATAGAGGGTCAGCTCGGCGATTTCCGGAATCAACGATTGGATACAGATGGCCGATTTTTCAGGATCGATTCCAACGGCCAGATAATCGGCCAACACCTCCCGGATATTCTGCTTTAGAATCTCCGGATGTTCGAAATGATCGGTCAGCGCCTGGACATCGGCAATCAGGATGAATGTTTCGTACTGGTCTTGAAGGAGGACGCGATTTTGCAGCGATCCGACATAGTGTCCCAGGTGCAGTCGTCCGGTTGGCCGATCCCCCGTTAAAATCCGCTTTTTCATTGGACGGTATTATGGTGGGAGGGGATTGGGGAGTCAA
>CAZSME010000095.1:0-5524 GCA_964607665.1 uncultured Nitrospirota bacterium
AATCTTGACCTCCCTTTTTATTTCTGTTATCAAAGCATCTTGGGCACCTCTAAAAACCGTAGCGAGCGACCGGAATGCAAGGCGCCCGGAGCACAGGAACCGCAATGGTCGCTGTGTATATGAGGATTCCGAGTGCACCGTGCACTGCGAGCACCGCGCAACGCAGCAGTCGGGTCGCGCAGTAGGTTTAGAGAGGTGCCCATAAGAGTGAGGGTGGTGGGTTGAAGGGACGTCTGATCACATTTGAAGGGATCGAAGGAAGCGGAAAATCAACCCAAGTCGCCTGCCTTGCCGATTATCTTACAAAAAAGGGATACGCGGTGGTTGCCACCCGCGAGCCGGGTGGAACAACGATTGGAGAAGCCCTCCGCGCGCTGATACTCCATTCGGAAAAAGAACCGGTTCACCCCAAGACCGAGCTTTTTCTGTATCTGGCCGATCGTGCGGAACATCTGCAGCAGATCATTTTACCCGCTTTGGAAAAAGGCAAAATCGTTTTGTGCGATCGTTTTACCGATTCCACACTCATTTATCAGGGATACGCCCGCGGCCTCTCTTTTCCTGAAATGAACACGCTTCTCTCCTTTGCCGCCGACGCGGTCGTCCCCGACATGACCTTTTTGCTTGATCTTCCTGTCAAAAAAGGACGGACACGGTTAAAGGGACGCAAAGAGGTCAATCGGCTGGATCGTGAGGCCGATCCGTTCCATGAGAAAATCCGAAAAGGGTATCTTGCGCTGGCAAAAAAGGGGCCGACACGGATTCACTTAATTAACGCCAATGCCGATAAAGAAACGGTTTTTGCGCAAATACAAAAGGTGACCGATGCGCTCCTTCCATGAAATCATCGGGCAGCATCGCCCGATTCAACTCTTACAATCGCTGCTGCGAACCGGCGAGATCCCCAACGCCCTTTTATTGACCGGGGAAGAAGGAATTGGCAAGCGATCGGCGGCACGGCTTTTTATTCAAACCCTGTTCTGCCAAAATCCCCTTAAAGAGGGGGACGAGGAACAGCGCAACCCTTGCCACACCTGTCTTTCGTGTCGGAAAATGGAAAGCGGGAATCACCCCGACTTTTTTATTCTTGAGCCGGAGGGGGCCTTTATTAAAATCGATCGGGTTCGTGCGATCCAGGAAAAAATGATTTATAGACCGATCGATGCAGCATGGAAGATCGTCCTGATCGATCCGGCTGACACGATGACACCGGAGGCGCAAAACAGCCTTTTGAAGACGTTGGAAGAACCGCCGCCTTATCTCCTTCTGATGCTGATCTCAGCCAAACCCACATTGCTCGTCGCCACGCTGCTGTCCCGTTGCCAAAAAATTTCGTTTTCGTCGCTCGCGCTATCCCAGATCGAAGCGATTTTAGTAGATCAAAAAGGATTAAGCGTCGCCGACGCACGGTTGACCGCGGCGATCACCGGTGGGCGGCTCGCCGAGGCCCTCTCGGTTGATGTAGAAGAGGCACGAAAACGGGAAGAGACGCTCCATGCGTTGGTAAACGATGAGACCCTTGCGCATTACGAAACACTGTTTGAGATGGCCCAAACCGGTTCGCGCGACGCCGAAACCATGGGGCAGACACTCGATTACCTCTCGGCCTATTTTCGCGACCTGCTGGTACTCCTTGCCGTTGAAGATCGTTCTCAATTGGACCCCTCCCTCCTGGTTTTCCCCTGGCGCCGGAAGGAACTGGAGCGATGGGCCGATCGAATGAATCCACGCGAGGTCGCACGGTGTCTCGCCGATGTCACCGCGATCCAGCAAACCCTTTCTCGCAATATCAACCGGCAACTGGCACTAGAAACCCTTCTGATGCAGATGCGGGACAAACTCTTACCGGAGAGTTCACCGACATATGAATAAAAATCGCTACTACATCACAACGCCGATCTATTATGTGAACGATACGCCGCATATTGGTCATGCCTATACCACCATCGCGGCCGACGTTCTGGCCCGCTACCATCGGCTGATCGGCGACAACGTCTTCTTCTTAACCGGCACGGATGAACATGGCCAGAAAGTGGCCGACGCGGCAGAAAAGCGAGGCCGCACACCGATTGAGCATACCGATGAAATGGTTGTTCAATTTCAGCGTCTTTGCAAAACGCTCTCCATCTCCAACGACGACTTTACGCGAACCACGCAACAGCGGCATCACGTCGGCGTTCAGAAGGCATTAACAACGCTCTGGGAGAAAAAAGAGATTTATGAGGATATCTACGAAGGCTGGTACTGCCTGCCCGATGAACGGTTTTGGACGGAGAAGGATTTACTCGATGGGAAATGCCCCGAATGCCATCGGCTCGTAACCCCGCTCTCTGAAAAAAATTATTTTTTCAAAATGTCAAAATATCAGGATCGGTTGCGGAGCTACATTCTAGAGCATCCGGCCTACATTGAACCGACACGAAGCCGCAACGAGATGTTGGGGTTTTTAACCAAACCGTTGGGCGATCTTTGTATCTCCCGGCCCAAAAGCCGGCTCTCCTGGGGAATTCCGATCCCGTTTGACTCCGACTATGTCACCTATGTCTGGTTTGACGCGCTGATCAGTTATATCTCGCTCCGCGGCTTTGGAACCGACCATTTCGAGGGGTGGCCCGCGCAGATTCACCTGATTGGAAAGGACATTCTGACCACGCACGCGATCTACTGGTCAACCATGCTGATGGCCCTCGACCTGCCCCTGCCCAAGACTATTTTCGCCCACGGCTGGTGGACCGTCGAAGGGGAAAAGATGTCGAAGAGCCGCGGAAATGTGGTGCACCCCGATTCCGTGATTGAAGCCGTGGGTGTCGATCCGTTGCGCTATTTTCTGCTCCGCGAGGTCCCGTTTGGTCAGGACGGAAATTTTTCTTTCGAATCGCTGATGCAGCGTTACAACAGCGATCTGGCCAACGATTTGGGAAATCTGGTGAGTCGCACAGTCACATTGATTGAAAAATTAGGTGGAGGAAAGATATCCCCTCCTTCCGTTCCCCATCCGGAGGGAGACGACGTGGCCGCGATGGCCGGTTCGCTTTTTGATCTGTTTGACGGCGCGATGGGCCGTCTCGAGTTTCATATTGCGTTATCGGAGGTCTGGAATCTGGTCAGTCGGGCCAATCGATACATTGAAGAGATGGCCCCCTGGTCTCTTGCTAAAGATCGCTCGAAACAGGAACTGCTGGATACCGTTTTGTATACAGCGGGTGAGGCGGTGCGGATTATCGCGCTCTATCTTTCTCCATTTATGCCAACCAAGACGCAGGAGATCACACATCGGTTCGGGCTCGGGGGCCAATACGAAAAACTTTCGTTCAAAAAAAGAAGCGCATGGGGATGGGATTTTTCGAAGGCAACCATTATTAAGACCGGCTCCCTTTTTCCCAGAATTGAAAAGACAAAACAACCCCCCATTCAGAAGGCCGATACAAAAGCGCCAATGCCTTCCATGGCGTCCATTACGATTGACGATTTTGGGAAGCTCGATCTGCGCGTGGGTCTGATTTTAGAGGCCGAAACAATCCCCAAATCAACGAAGCTGTTAAAGCTGAAGGTCGATATTGGAACGGAGCACCGACAGGTCGTGGCCGGTATCGCGACAAGATATGCGCCGGAAAAACTGATTGGAACGAGGATTCTTCTGGTTTGTAATCTGGTTCCGACCACCATCCGGGGCGTTCTTTCTGAAGGGATGTTATTGGCCGCCGGCGGCGCCGAGGTGTTAGGTCTCGCAACATTTCTGGACGACCTCCCCCCCGGAACCAAGGTGAAATGAAATCGTATCGGAGGAATACGGGCCACGAAGGCATCTGTGTTATAATCAAAACAAATGAATAAGAAGAATGAAAACCCACTTGAAATGGTGCAGGCGCCTAAAGACCCCAAGCCCCCCCCTGCGGACTTAAAAAAACCGGAAGAGGAGACGACAAAAAAGGAAGAGGTAAAAACACCGACGTTTGAACTTCCGTCAGGATATGTCGTCGCCCAGGAGATGCGGGAACTGTTTGATGAGGATATCGTGACGCATGTCCAAGGGCCTAGCGAGCCGGAGGCGGATTAAGCATCCCGCTTCCCCCCACCCTACCCCTCCCCCACAAAGGGGGGAGGGAATCAAAAGGCCCCCTACAAAACCTCTAGCCCGAAAATAAGGCCCGAAACGGTATGAACAATCGGCGAAAGAATCTGGCCGATTAGTCCCAGCGGGTCCAAAAAAACAAACAGCGTAATCACGATCATTCCATACGGTTCCATCCGACGCACCCACTGCGAAGGGCCTTCCGGCAAAAGACCGACGAGCACACGTCCCCCATCCAACGGCGGAATCGGAATCAGGTTAAACGCCATTAGCCACAGATTCACATTTACAGAAAAACGCAACATGACTAAAATCGTCTCCGTGAACGGCCCGGGATTTAAAACGGCGTCGTACGCGATCGATCGATAAAGAAGACCGCTCAAGACGGCCAACAGCAGGTTCATCGCCGGACCGGCGATTGCCACCCAGGCCATATCCTGCTTGGGTCGGCGCAACTGCGACGGATTAACTGGAACCGGCTTGGCATACCCAAAAAGAAAACCGGTAGTCATAAACAACAAGAGGGGGATCAGGATTGTTCCGAAAAGATCGATATGGACGATCGGATTTAAGCTGATTCGTCCCAAAAGCCGCGCGGTGGAATCCCCCTTTTTATCGGCAACATAGGCATGGGCCGCTTCATGCAGCGTCACAGCCAGTACCAGCGGGATGATGACAACCAAGACCTGTTTTACAACCGATTCGATCATTGCGGCCGGACTTCCACCAATACCTCATCGGGATTCACGCGATCCCCTTTCACCACATAGATCGTTTTGACCAACCCTCCAACCGGGGTGTGCACTTCCGACTGCATCTTCATCGCTTCCACAATGAGTACCGTTTGTCCCTCAGAGACTTGGTCTCCAACCTGTACAAGCACCTTCACCACCACCCCCGGCATCGGGGCCGTGATGTCCCCATCGTCTGTGGCTCGTGGACGGGTAGACCGTCCCCCTCCCGCCTTCAGATCAATCTGACCGGCGGCGCTGGGCACCACTTCCAAGAGCGACTCCACCATCACCTCTTCCAACTGCCCATCGACATAAATAAAATAAGGCCGGCCCCCCTCTTCGGGATGGCCCATCCCGCCCAGCTTCACATGGAAGACCTCGCCATGCACCTTCACGTTAAACTCGCTGGGGGCCAGAATCGGCGGCGCCGTTTCGGGCACCTCAATCGTTGCAACCGGCTCCATTTTTTCCACCGGTTTGTTTCGCGCCTCAAAATAGGCCCGGGCCACCGTTGGAAAAAGGGCATAGATCATCACATCTTCCATCGTCTTCGCGACATCTTTACTTTCTTCGCGCGCGGCATCCAGTTCGGGGGAAAGCAGATCGGCCGGCCGCGTCGTAATCGGCGTTTCGTCTCCGATCACCTTTTTCTGAAGCGCTTCATTAATCGGCGCCGGCGGCTGCCCATACAGCCCTTTCAAATAATTCCGCGTCTCGG
>CAZSME010000096.1:0-5518 GCA_964607665.1 uncultured Nitrospirota bacterium
CGACAATCCGATGGCCGACATATTCAATCTCTTCGTCGGTATTAAATCGACCCAATCCAAATCGGATTGATGAATAGGCGAGATCGGTTGTCAGGCCCAGGGCCCGCAAGACATAAGAAGGTTCCGGCACCGCCGTCATACAGGCCGATCCGGACGAAAGGGCAACATCCTGCACCCCCATTAAAAGCGACTCCCCCTCGACATCGGCAAAGCTCATGTTGATGTTGTTGGGAAGCCGGTCGGTGGGGTGCCCATTGAGATAAACGTCATCGAGCCCATCAAAAATGATCTCCTTTAATCGATCCCGCATGCGGGTCAGACGGGCCGCCTCGCTGAACATCTCCTGTTCGCAAATCTCAGATGCCTTTCCCAGTCCGACAATCCCGGGGACATTCAATGTGCCCGACCGAATGCCACGTTCCTGCCCGCCGCCATCGATAAAGGGGGGGATTTGAACCTTCGGACTGTTTTTTCTAATGTAGAGTGCGCCGACCCCTTTCGGGCCATACAGCTTATGCGCTGAGAGAGAGAGCAGGTCGATCCCCATACTTTGAACATTCACCGGGATTTTTCCAACGGCCTGTGCGGCGTCACAGTGGAATAAAACCCCATTTGCCTTCGCGATCTTTCCAATTTCTTCAATCGGATGAATCACGCCAATTTCATTGTTGGCCAGCATGATTGAGATTAAAATCGTCTTTGGCGTCATGGCCGCTTGAACGGTGTCGGGATCAATCTTTCCCCACCTGTCAACGGGCAGGTAAGTCACCTCATATCCCATTTTTTTGAGAGGCTTTAATATATTCAGTATTGATTTATGTTCTGTAACAGATGTGATTATGTGATTTCCATTTTCACGATAGCGTTCGGCCACCCCCTTTAAGGCAATATTGTTGGATTCGGTTGCCCCGCTGGTAAAAATAATCTCTTTGGGATTGCAATGGATGAGATGGGCGATTTGCCCTCTGGTGTGATCGACTGCGGCTTCGGCCTCTAATCCGAAGGCGTGATTGCGACTGGCCGCGTTTCCAAATCGTTCGGTAAAGTAAGGGAGCATCGCCGAAAGGACGCGCGGATCCACCGGCGTGGTTGCGTGATGATCCATAAATATCGGGGGCGTTATCATGGTTCAGTATAATACGGCATATCTTGCCATATCTACTGAATTGTAGGGGGCTAGCCCCGGGCCTTGGCAAGGCGAAGGCGGGCTGCTTCCTCCGAACGATATCGAAGGCTTTCCATCGCCGGCGCAACCTGCTGGCAAATCCCATGGAGCAAGACCTGCTGTTGACGGGTAAAGGCCCTCGGCTGACTCCAGTTTATTAAAACAATAAATCCAAAGAAGGTATTGGCATAGTAAAACGGCGCGGCGATGAGTGAGCAGGCCCGTCCAAACGCCCCTTCCAGTTCAAGCGGATGATCGGGCACAGACTTGATTAAGATCGGTTCAGGGTGTTGTGATAAGAAAGAGACCAGTGGGTCGGAAGGGGACAGCACCGAGGGGAGCGCCCATGCGGAGTCCGGAGTCGACGCGACCACATCAAACTCATCATTAAACTGGTTATAGAGCGCGAGAAGGGCCGAGTCCACCCCTTCAAAGTCGTGTGTGATCCGTTCAAAGAGGGGCTGCGTTAAGGCAGGAAGGACAGAGGCAGACGCGACAATCCGTCCCGTCTCGGCCAGAACGGCCATCGCCTGATTTGTGGCCCGAAGCCGACTGGCAAACAACGTGATAATGGCCATTAAAAATTTTCCCGCGGCAAGAGGATCGGCCTGAAGAAATTGCGTCATATCCACCGCCGTAATCTTCCACAGGACAACATCGGTGAGGGCAACAACATCGGCAGAGCGCGCGCTTCGATCCAGAACCGCCATTTCTCCAAAAACCTCTTTCTCTCCAATGCGGGTGAGCGCCTTGTACTTGCCCTGCTCCCGATCAATAACCTTTCGTATCTCCAATTCACCGGTACAAACAATAAAAAACGTGTCACCGGCTTCCCCTTCCCGAAGGACAATAGCATCCGCGGGATAACGAACTATTTTTACGAGTTGATAGAGCGAGGCCAGAATCGATTCCGAGAAGTTTGCGAAAAAAGGGAGAGAACGAAAGCTTAAAAAGTCCATTTTTATCCTATTATTCATCGTTCCATATAGGAACCTTTTTGGGAATGACTGGATAACATTGCCGAAATGACAGCGTCGCAGGGAACAAGGGTTCGGGTTTACATCTCCCCCTTGGCTTTGGCCAGGCGAGCCCGCGCCTCTTCCTCCGACCGATAGCGAAGGGTCTCCATCGCCGGAGCGACTTGATAGCAAAGTCCCTGGAGCAGAACCAACTGCTGTCGGGTAAACGCCGAAGGGCGATTCCAATTCATCAACACGACAAATCCAAAAATGTTTTTGCCATAATAAAAAGGCGCCGCAAGGATCGAACGGGCCTGCGCGAAGACCCCCTCCAATTTGAATGTTGTCGGTTCCGATGCCCTTCCTCCCCCTTTAATTAAGATCGGTTCCTCACTTCGGGTTAAACGGAAGATCAATTCATTTGAAGGTTCAAAGATCATCGGAATGGTTCGTTCCGGATCACTTGTTGACTCCACCACGTTAAACTCGTCATTAAACCAGTTATAGAGTGCCAGAATGGCCGATTCGGTTCCGTCAAAGGAGCGAACAATTAAGTCAAAGAGGCCACGGGTCAGCGATGGAATATCCTGCGAGCTGGCAACGAGCCGTCCTGTTTCGGACAACACCGCGACCGACTGATTGGTCTGCCGAATGCGACTGACCAACAGTGCAATCATCGCCATTAAAAAGTCGGCACCGGCAACGGGATCGGAGTGAAGCAGCCCTTTCAAATAGGGAACGGTTACCTGAAGTAATGTGACATCGGTTAATGCCACAACATCGGCGGAACGCGGGGTCTGATCAAAAACCGACATCTCTCCAAAGATCTCTTTCTCCCCAATTCGAGTAATCGCCTTATATTTTCCGGTGGATCGATCCGTTACCTTGCGAACCTCCATTTCGCCTGAAACAACAATAAAAAAAGAGTCGCCCTTATCACCCTCTTGTGTAATGACCGATCCGGGCGGATATTCCTTCTCTTTCATCAAGTCAAAAAGGTGCCGCAGAATCGATTCGGGAAATGTTGAAAAAAGGGGTATCTCGGAAAATTCTTCAAACGTCATTTTCTGCCTCTCATTAAGGGTTCTACTGGGCTCACAGGTATGGCTGTGGGAGAAGACGGTTTTTGCACAGGGGCCTCTTTTTTAATTCGCGTTGTGATTAAAATTCGCAAATCGTTCGCGTTTGTGGAAACCGACAAGGCCTCCTCCTCTGTAACAAGACCGGCTTGAATATGGGCCAAGAGGTGCTGGTTAAACGACTGCATCTGGTATAGGGTTCCCCCTTCTTCAATCGCCTTGGGCAGCCCCTCCATCTTTCCATCGGCGATGAGTCGGCGAACGGTTGGGGTGTTCATCATAACTTCAAAGGCCGCGATCCGCCCTGTTCCGTCTGATCGACGCAGAAGCCGCTGCGCAATCGTCGCTACTAATACGATTGAAAGCTGCATTCGGATCTGCTGTTGCTGTTGATGCGGAAAGACATCCAGAATACGGTCAATAGTCTGCCGGGCATCGTTTGTATGAAGCGTTGATAAAACCAGATGCCCTGTTTCTGCGGCGGTCATCGCGATGCCAATCGACTCGGCATCGCGCATCTCCCCAACCATGATAACGTCCGGGTCTTGACGAAGGGCCCTTCGAAGCGCTTCCGCGTAAGACAAGGTGTCCGAGCCGATCTCCCGTTGCGTCACCTGAGATTCCATCTCCCGATGAAGAAACTCAACCGGATCTTCAATGGTGATGACGTGGGCCGCCTGTGTCTTATTCAGGTGATGGAGCATGGCGGCCAATGTCGTCGACTTTCCCGAACCGGTTGGGCCGGTAATCAGAATCAGGCCTTGCTTGCGCGTGGTTAAATCTTTCAAAACCGGCGGGAGATCCATCTCTTCTATCGTTGGAATCTTTTCCGGTATCACGCGAAAGACGGCGCCCATGGCTCCAAGGGTATAAAAATAGTTCGCGCGAAATCGGGCCTTTCCGGAAAGGTGGAACGAGAAGTCGAGCTCGCGTTCTTCTTTAAGTTTCTCGGCCTGTTGTGGGGTTAAAATCGAGTGAAGCAGTTGGGGCACCGCCTCTTTTAACGATTCGATTGCAGGGAGGGGCAACGGGGCGAGTTTGCCCATGACCCGAATCCGTGGCGCGCAACCCGCCTTAATATGCAGATCGGACCCGCCCTTCTGCAACAAAACCGTTAAGATATCAGCGAGTGTCATCGCGCGATGGCTCCTGCCATGGGCCGAGGAGACACCGGAGTGCCCACCCCCTCCACTTTTGATCGAACGGTTTCCGGGCGATGCGCGCGTGCCATCGCGATTTCCAGCGTAATACTTCGTTCTTTAACTAAATCGGCCAGCGCCGCATCCATATCGATCATCCCGAATTTTGTGCCGGTTTCAATCGCGCCATAAAGCATGTGCGTTTTTCCTTCTCGAATCAAGTTGGCAACAGCCGGAGTGGTGATCATCACCTCTCGGGCCGCGACCCGGCCCTTTCCATCGGTTCGAGGAATGAGCTGCTGACAGACCACCGCCTGGAGCGCACTGGAGAGCTGAACCCGTACTTGGGACTGTTGGCCGGGAGGAAAGACATCGATAATACGGTCAATGGATTGTGGCGCGTCTTGGGTGTGCAATGTCGCGAGGACCAGATGGCCTGTTTCTGCTGCGGTAATCGCAAGAGATACCGTCTCTAAATCCCGCATCTCTCCCAGGAGAATCACGTTGGGGTCCTGCCGCAGTGCATGACGAAGCCCTGCCGCGAACGACTTGGTATGTAACCCAACTTCCCGTTGTCGCACGATACATTTTTTTGACTCATAGACAAATTCGATGGGATCCTCAATCGTCAGGATATGACCATTGCGTTCTCTATTAATGGTATCAACAAGGGACGCGAGCGTAGTTGTCTTGCCTGATCCAGTGGGACCGGTGACCAATACCAATCCCCGAGGGGCGCGGGCCAAGGCCACAATGGCCGGACTCAAGCGCAAGTCTGCCGCGGAAGGAATAATATCTGGGATCAGCCGCATGACCGATTCCACGCCGTTACGCTGCATTAAGACATTGACCCGGCAACGCGAAACGCCCGGGATGGCAAACGAGGAGTCGAACTCAAGGTCTTGCTCAAATCGCTGAATCTGTTCTTCATAGAGCATGCTATAGATGAGCCGTTTTGATTCCTCCGGTGTGAGGACAGGGAATTGTGTTAATGGCGTCATCTGTCCCAGGATACGGAGCATCGGGTGACCGCCAACGACAAGATGAATATCCGATCCTTTTCGGGCAACCGCTTCTTTGAGAATGTCGACCATTTCCATCGTTTTCCCTCCTTATGTAAAAGTGCGAACACTCTATCATGCGTTCTCTAAAAAGGCAAGCCGTTTTGGGGGCGGC
>CAZSME010000097.1:0-5386 GCA_964607665.1 uncultured Nitrospirota bacterium
ACGTGAATAAAGAAGAAAAGCCGTATTTTCAGGAACAAAAAAGGCGTGCCTGTCGATTTTGTGTCGAAAAAAAAGAAGCAATTAACTATAAAGATGTGCCGGTATTGAGAGGATTTTTATCCGATCGAGGCAAGATCATGCCCCGGCGTATCTCCGGAAACTGCGCTGGACACCAAAGAGAGCTCACTCGCGCAATCAAGCAGTCGCGTAATATCGCGTTAATGGCATTCGCGGAAGAAAGATAATCCCGGGATGACGGAAGGCCGAGCCAATGAAAACAGCAGCGGGGGCGGCAAGAGATATAAACCGAAGGCGTTCCGGCCGGCATCCCGTTATGGTTTTGGAGGTCAAAGGAAAACACGGCGATAAAATTTTTGTCGCCTATGCGGAAAATCTTGGCCCCGGCGGTCTTCACCTCTCCTCTTCTCACCCCTTACAAGTCGGGGATCAGTTCCCCATCGAATTCGTCCTGCCCGATCAAACCACAACCGTCACCTGTTCGGGCAAAGTGGTTTGGAAAAAAGAGATGGGATCGCATTCCGATGGCGTGGGAATTCGTTTTATGGATGTTCCGGATCAGGCCAAAAAGAGTATTGGGGCCTGGATTGACAAAAAAGATCGGAAAAAATAAAGGGTACCTCTAAACGCGCCTCGCCCAACGGACCAGATGGCCGGTTATGCCAATAGAAGACAAGGAAACCCATCACGAATTTCTGGAACGGTTCGTCTCGTTTGGCGTCGAAAAGGTTGGTTTTTTATTCCGTTTATTGGCGGAATGCTCGCCGCCACGCTGCTGATTCTTTTTCTCCCAAGATTCTACCGCGCAACCGCAGTCATCAAGCTCAACGCGCAAGACCGTTCTGATACCACGGTTATCCCAGAGTCGTTTGAGCAACGCCTTTTAACCGTCCAAAAAGAGATACGAAAAACCGCCTTCCTGCAAGACATAATCCGTCAACAAGACGGCTCCGAAACATCCACGCAAGCCGATAAAGAAACGCTCAAAACCCTGCGGCGCGATCTCGCCATTTCAGGCAATCCATCCGATGAGACCATTTCAATTACCTTCACCGGCCAAAACCCAAAAAGGGTGATGAACATCACTCAGAAAATCGCCTCTCTCTTTATTCAGCGAAGAAAAGCCCAGGAAGAGGAACAAGCCGCCGCTCCTCTTAAGGCGGTCCAAGACGAGATCGCCCATCTCAAGGACAAAACGGAAGGCACGGAAAAGAGGCTGGAACAGCAAGAAAAGGCCCTCAACCAATTCAAGCAGAAACACGGCGACGCACTGACCGCACAACTCCCCGCATATCGTCAGAAACAGGCCTCATTGCAATCCGAATTAAAAAAGATAGACGCGAAGATTAAGACAAAAGAGGAAAAAATAAAAAAAGAAGAGCCCATAACAGAGCCGGGGCTAACGGATATTCATCCCTTAACTGAAAAATGGCTCATGAAAAAACGGGAATTGTATAACCTGCAACGGCAGCACCCGGACAGTCATCCGGATGTCATGGCATTGAAAGACGAGTTAGCCGATCTCGAAAAGCAATTGGCCGTCAGTGAAGAGCGGTTGGCCTCCGACCGGAAACAGGCCAAAAAACAAGGGCAGGTCAAGGCGGCCCTGGGCCGAGAAATCACCGCATTAAAAAAAGATAAAAAGAGAGTAACAGAGGAGATACAACATTACGAACATTTGATTGCGGCGGCGCCGAAGCGTGAGGAAGAACGGGCCTCCCTCTTAATGGACTATGAAATACTGCAGCGTACCTATCAGGACCTCCTGGATAAACATACCGATCTCACCGCGTCGGCAAAGACGCTTTCAGAAGCGCTTGAAAAAAGAAAGCGGGAAAAACCGATTCGGATCATTCAGACCGCCTCATTGCCGAAAAAGCCCTATAAGCCCAACCTCTTAAAAATCGGTGTGACCGGCGTTTTAACGGGTTTCTTGACCGGAGTCCTGCTGGTCGGGTTCCGCGCAAGAATGGATCGATCGGTTCATACCGAAGCCGAATTGGAGCAACTCCTCTCCTTGCCTGTTCTCGTATCGATCGCAGATCATAACGAAGTGGCAGGGGGACCGAGGAAGCCTTCGATCAAGGCCTCCCCGCCGCCCCCGCCCAGGGAAAAGTCCATCCCCTCTTTAAGGATTGCAGGTTGATGAAAAAGATCGGAAAGTCGTCTCAGAACAAAATATCGGGCTACGGCAAATCAAAATCCCGCGGCGCCGATGGGGGCGATGGCCTCTCTCGCGGAACGCCCGTGACAGGGCTGGTTGTGCTCAATGAACGGAACTCCCCGGTGGTAGAACAATACCGAATCCTGTTTTCAAAACTCGACGATATTTGCCAGGCCGACGGAAAACGGATGATTGCGGTCACCTCCGCATCCTATCAGGAAGGAAAAACCACAACCGTGTCCAATCTGGCCGTCATTGCCGCACGAGACTTTGGAAAGCGATGCCTGCTGATCGACACGCACGCGAAAAAACCGATGGTTGCGGAGACCTTTAACCTGGAACACGGCATGGGTCTTATGGATTTGATCGCGAAACGGTGTGCGATTGCAGAGAGCTTCGCGCGCGGCCCGGTCCATAATCTCACCCTTCTTCCAATGGGTGAAACCCCGGACCCATCAGCGGCGACCTTAAATATAGCGGCCCTAAAAGAAGTGTTCACAAAAGCCCGCAGAGAAGACTACTCCATGCTTTGGGATGAAGACCGGGACGACTTCCTGCAAACGGGAGAAGAAGAAGCCGAGCTGTTCGATTACATCTTCATCGACGCGCCGCCACTTTGTCTTCCGGATACCAACCGAATTCTTGGGGCCGTGGATGCCATTTTGTTGGTCGTGGGCGCCGGGACGGTTCCCCAAAAGACCCTGACAAAGGCAATAAGACAGTTGGATGCCTCAAAAATCATCGGATCTGTTCTGAATCGCGCTAAGAGCTCCCTTGCGGCAGCATAGGCCAGAGAAAAACAAGCCGTTTGCCTTTCTTCCACGTTTTTTGTTTTTCCCTTGAATTTTCACAACGTGTATTGTACTATCTGCGGCACTTGTCTTTTGGAAATGGGCCAGAAAATTTTGAAACGGTAGAAGAGAATGGCGGAAACAGACGAACAGGGCAAAGAAGGTGGGCTGGCAGCGCTGATTAAACAGACGGCCGCGGAGACCCGTGCACCGGAAGATACCGTGCTGGTCTGGCCGCACCTTGTCTATATCGAACTGATCTCGATCTTATTTGCGACGGCAACCCTTCTCTTTCTTTCGGTGATCTCTCCTGCCCCGCTGGAAGAGTTGGCCAGTGCCGATACCACCCCCAACCCGACAAAGGCCCCCTGGTACTTCCTCGGCCTTCAGGAGCTGTTAGTCTATTTTGACCCGTGGTTGGCCGGCGTGGTGCTGCCCGGCATGATTATTATTGGCCTGATTATTATTCCCTACGTCGATCCCAATCCCAAGGGAAAAGGGTACTACACCTTTTCAGAGCGAAAATTCTCGGTCATTGGATTTAGCTTTGGCCTGGCCCTTTGGTACATTCTGATTGTCATTGGTGTCTGGTTACGGGGTCTGGACTGGTCGTGGTATTGGCCGTGGAGTGACTGGCATATTCATATGTCGGTTACCGCGGTCAAATTGGTCGATCTGGAGATTCTCATTCAGGAATCGTTGGGCCTCAGTGTTGACCCCGTCATCTCATTGGGACGATATCAACCCACCCTGTCCAACTTGATTACCGTTATTTTATTTGCGGGGTATTATGTTGTCGGGTTTACCATTCCCTTTCTCCTCTTTCGTAATTTTTATAATCGGCTGGGGCTCATCCGTTACAATATTGCGATGTTTTTCTTTCTTTCGATGTGTGGCGTGCCACTCAAAATCTTTTTAAGGTTGGCGGCCAACATCAAGTATGTGCTCGTGACACCCTGGTTTAAGATTTAGGAGGACCGATGGACGCCATTTGGGGATATCCCTATCGCTTAGGCATCACACTCTTTGTCCTTATTGGAACCGGCCTCCTGACGGTTGGTTTTGTCGGCTTTACCCTCTGGATGGAACGGTCTTTCAAAAAGGATAAGCAAAAAAAATAACCCTCCCCCAACCATGATTAAACATTTTTTATTTGCCCTTTTTAGTTTTCTGGTGGTGATCTTCCTGGCTGTTTTTGTCTATCGGGATGTTGCGGCCGAATGGAAGGGATATCAGTCCGCCTATTACCAGAAACTTGCCGAAATCATGAAGGACCCGAAACTGGCTAACACACCGTTGCAGATCAATCAGGTATGGAGCGAGGGGTTACGCCGTACCGATCGGTGCACGACCTGCCATCTGGGGGTCTCAAACCCCGCGTTTAAAGATGCGCCGCAACCGTATAAAACGCACCCCAACCTAACCGGGTACATGTCCAAGCACCCGTTTGAAAAGGTGGGATGCACCATTTGCCATGAAGGGGATGGCCAGGCCGTTACGGTTGAGAAAACCCACGGGATTGTGCATCATCTGGATCGGCAACTACGCACGGCGCCCTATGTTCAAGCCTCTTGTTCAAAATGCCACTATGAGCTTTATTCGGAGCAGTTGTACTGGCCGGAGACGCCGCAACTGATGCAAGGGATCGCGTTGGCCCGCGAGTTAGGCTGCGGGGCCTGCCATACGATTTCGCAACTCGGTGTCACGGCGACGTTGGCGCCGGAACTCTCCTCGATTGGCAGCAAGACCGAGCTGGCCTTTTATCTCGTCCATGACTTTTCCAAGGTCGAGTCCGATGAACACACGATGCAGGCATGGGAATGGGAGCATTTCAAAGACCCGAAGAAAATTGTTCCCGGAACGATGGACGCGGCCGATCCAAAAGATCGGGTCCCTCCGACCATTATGCCGAACTGGGGCCTTTCCGATGACGAAGCAACGGCACTGACCGTTTTTGTGATGTCGCTTCGGGACCCAAAAGTGGAGGCGATTCCGAGGCCGTTCCTTCCAAAGGCCGCCGGCCATGACCCGTTCCTGCAATATCGTTAGCCCCCTTTTGAAGGGAAGAGACAACCAGGTTAAGGAGACTTCTCATGTCAAGACGTGTTGATTTTATGTTGGGTGGCGAAGATTTTAAAAAGATGACCGCGGCACATGTGATGCAGACCGACGTCTATTATTTTTCAGAGGAGGCCCCATCGGTCGATATCATGTCGGCGATGACCATCGGCGGATTTGGCTCGGTCCCGATCACAACACACGGCGATGTTGTTTGCGGGATTGTCAGCGAATATGATCTCCTCAACGCGATTCTCAACGGAAAAGATCTGCGAGAGATCAAGGCCAAAGAGATCATGACCAAAGACCCGGTCGCCGTTCCTGAGGAGATGCCGGTCAATGAGATTGTTTCGCT
>CAZSME010000098.1:0-5375 GCA_964607665.1 uncultured Nitrospirota bacterium
TCGGGTGGTGTATGATATTTCGTCAAAGCCGCCCAGCACGATTGAATGGGAATAGATAAGGACACCTCTGAAAACATACAGGGAGCGCGAAGCGAGTCATGCCATATAAAATTCGACTCTTGAAGAAACGAGAAACCGTTCCGGTTAAGATTTTGACCGGCTTTGAAGCCGTTAAAAACCGGATTGAGGAAGCGATTGTTAGAGAGCCGCGCCGGAGCGTTGTTGTCTTTTCCCTTCTGACGATCGGCATGATTTTAATCTCGACCTTCTGGTTTTCGTTTCGCCAGTCGTCCGATCAGGCTTGGAAGTTGGTCGCGGAGGCCTCTGAACTGTCTCATCAAACCGCTTCTTCTGCTCCCGGCAATCCGAACGACTCCAAGAAAGAAGACGATCGCTCGGATCAGCTGGCCAAAGCGGCAAAGCTTTATGAAACGGTTTTGACCAACTATCCGGCAACACAAGCGGCCGTTTTGGCGCGATTCGAAAGGGGCAACCTCCATTTTGAACTTGGGGAATACGATCAGGCCGAGAACATCTATCTGGAGTTCATCAGAAAGGAAGCCGATGAAAGGAATCTTTTGCCCTTGGTGCATCTGAGGTTGGCCTATCTTTATCAAAAAAACGGAAACCCTTCCTCCGCATTGGATCATTTTCGTATTGCGTATAACTGGAAGGGGAGCTTTAACCAGGATCAGTCGGGTTTCGAACTGGCTCGATTACTGGAGGAGACGGGAACAAAGGATGAGGCGATTGTGATTTATAAAAAGATATC
Source organism: uncultured Nitrospirota bacterium (assembly GCA_964607665.1). GTDB lineage: Bacteria > Nitrospirota > Nitrospiria > SBBL01 > SBBA01 > CAZSME01. The sequence goes on from CAZSME010000098.1 coordinate 773, forward strand.
TGAAGATTTCAAAGAATCCCCCTGGGCCATCGAGGCCAAGGCCCGATTAACAATCCTGGAACCGCCTCCTGCTGCTCCGGTATCTCCCCCGGCGATCTCCACGGACGCGTCGAGCAGCCCAGTCCCTGCCTCCGCCCCCACGCCGCCCGCGAATTAGCCGTGCTTATTTTCTTGTTTCTATCCCCCTCTAATCGGTTGACTTGACCAATCGGTTTAGTGCAATCTCAAACGGAAGAGAGACCCTTCTCATAATGGAAGACGAACATAGGAGTCAATGTGGAACGAACGCTGGTATTGGTTAAGCCCGACGCAGTTTCGAGGAATTTGATTGGCGAGGTGATTAAACGGTTTGAGGCCGCGAATTTGAAAGTGGTCGCGCTCCAGATGCGGCGCTTAACGAAAGAGGAAGGAGAGCGGTTCTACGGCGTGCACCGTGAACGGCCGTTTTTTAATGGGTTAATCGCATTTATCTGTTCTAAACCGCTGGTCGCAATGGTTTTAGAAGGTGAGAAAGCGGTTTCTGCGGCGCGCGCGTTGATGGGCGCGACCGATCCTAAAAAGGCAGACAAGGGGACCATTCGAGGCGATCTTGCGGCCAGCATTGATGAGAACGTCGTGCATGGTTCGGACTCAACGGAATCCGCTGCGTTTGAAATTCCGCTCTTTTTTCCAAACATCGCATGAAAAAAACCGCTTCCACTCCGATCAAGGCCCTTCCTCTTTTACTCGGAACGGCCTTGATCGGCCTCTTTATTTATGGATGCATAAAGTCAGTCCCCCCTCCCCCCGCAGCGCCTCCCAAAGTAACGGAAGGGGACAAGCTGCTCAAGGGGATTCGTGCCTATGAGGCGAAACGTTATGAAGATGCGGCAAACCTCTTGCGTGATCTCATTGCATCGCATCCCGGCTCCCCGTTGTTAATGGAGGCGCAGTGGCATCTGGCCCGAACCTACCTTGCATCGGGAGAGCGCGATTTAGCAAAACGGGAACTCAGCCTCTTTCTTCGAAACTACCGCAACAATGCGTATGAAGACAAGGCCCGTCTTTTCTTAAGCCAAATGGAGTTGGAGAGCGCAAAGACCATCGCGGTATCTTGGTCGCCGGTTCGTACGCCGCGGTGGAAGACGGTAAAGCGTCCTCCCGATGCCCCGGAGGTGAACACCATTCTTCTTGAGATTCCGGATGAACAGCTGGAGAGACTGTGGAGCGCGACCGTGTCGATTCCTTTAGATGATCCCCTTTACCAATGGATTGATTCCGTTCAAAAAGCGGGGTTTCGAGTTATTCTCAAGACCGCCCTCAGGACAATGCCCTGGGCCACGGCGCAACATCCCGATTGGCGTGATCAACGATACGATCCGCAGAAACAATCGTTCGTAACAACCGAGAAGCTGGACCTCTTTCACCCGGAGGTCAAAAAAATGCTGCGAACGATTTATCAAAGGATCGCGCGTTATCCGATTGAGGGGATTTATATTGACGAGATCGCATACAGGAGCGACGAAGGTTGGACCCCGGCTGCCCAGACCCTTTATCAGAACCTGTTTTCTGAAAAACTCGATCCCGCGAGCCTTTTTATAAGAACGGACAGCGAACCCTCCCCTCCGGAGCTCTTTCATTTTGCCGGTATAAAAAGCCGGTATCTGGCCAAACTGCTGACGGACATTCAAAAGGCCATTCGATTAGAACGTCCACACGTTAATCTTGGCATTGGCATTCCTTATATATTGTTTGTTGACCCCGCAACCGGATTAATGGATCATTCGCTGGATTATTTAGAGTTAAAACAGACCCCGTTTGATTTTTATGTTATGACATCGGCTGAAACATGGAATGAAGATACCTATGAATCGATTTTGAAATATGGAAAGACCGAAACGATTTGGTTTCAACTCACGCCCGGGCAAAATCTCTCCAAGGCATTGGCCGCGCCAATTCAGGGAGTCATTCTGCACGATTCTTAAAAAAGGAGAAAAATGAAGGTTCAAAAAGGTCTAAAATATCATAAAGAGCACGAATGGGTGCGTGTGGAGGGGACGCAGGCGGTGTTAGGCATTTCCGATTTTGCACAGGATATGTTGGGCGATATCGTCTATCTGGAACCGCCTAAAGTGGGGATAACCGTTCCGGCAGGCGCGGAGATTACGGAGATTGAGTCGACCAAAACCACGTCGCCGATGTATGCCCCGGTGGGTGGAAAAATTGTGGCGGTTAATGGGGCCCTCAAAGAAAAGCCCGAACTGATTAACAAAGACCCGTATGGCGAGGGCTGGATCGTTGTGATCGAAATAAGTCAGCCAGGCGATTTGGAAAAGCTGATGACTGCCGATGCCTACGAGCAGTTTCTCAAACAACAGGAACATTAAGCGGCATGACGCTTCCTCCTTCATGGGTTAAGTTTCTGATCGTTTTCTTTTTCATTGGATCAACGGTTTTCGTCCGGATCGGAGCCGACCAGCGGCAAGAAGCGTTTCATGACGATTATGAAGCAATTGTTAGTTCAAAAACGCGAACCCGTTTGTTACGGCCTGTCGATATCAATCGTGCAAACCGAAAAGAGATCGAAGCCCTTCCGGGGATAGGCCCCGTGTTGGCCGACGAAATAATTTACCATCGGGATCAATCGGGTCCTTATAAGAAGCCGGCCGACCTTCTTGTTGTTCGTGGGATTGGCCCTAAAAAATTAAGCCGGATAAAACCGTACCTCCTTTTTTCTTCTTCAGAACGCCAGGCCCTGTCCGATGAGTAAAAACCGATTTGATGATGTTGAAGGGGCGTTTGAGCTTCTTTCCCGTGGGACGGCTGAAATCATTCAACCGGCCGAACTCATCGAAAAGCTGAAACGGTCAAGGGCTGAAAACAGACCGTTGCGTGTTAAAGCCGGGTTTGATCCGACAACCCCCGATCTCCATCTGGGTCATACCGTTCTCTTTCAGAAGATGCGTGCCTTTCAGGAGTTGGGACACGACGTTATTTTTTTAATCGGCGATTTTACCGGGATGATCGGCGATCCTTCCGGTCGATCGGAAACACGCAAACCCCTCACCCAGGACGATGTTCTGAAAAACGCAAAAACATATAAAGATCAAGTGATGAAGCTCCTCGATATTAATAAAACCATTATCTCGTTTAATAGCGCGTGGATGGGGGCGATGACGGCAAAGCAGCTGACCGAGCTGGCCTCGCAATATACCGTTGCTCGGATTTTAGAGCGGGATGATTTTAAGAAACGCTACGAACAATTACAGCCGATTTCGCTTCATGAATGTCTCTATCCGCTGATTCAGGGGTATGACTCGGTCATGCTGAAGGCCGATATCGAGCTGGGCGGAACCGATCAGAAGTTTAATCTGTTGGTCGGCCGGGAGTTGCAAAAAATCTATGGTCAGCCCCCCCAAGTGGTGATGACGATGCCCTTACTGGAAGGAGTAGACGGCAAGCAAAAGATGAGCAAGACCTTTAACAATGCCATTCCGTTGGAATCGTCCCCATTTGATATGTTTGGAAAGGTCATGTCAATTTCAGACGCGTTGATGATCCGTTACTATGAGCTTTTGACCCACGTTCATCTTGATGCCGTCCGAGCCGCGCATCCGATGGAGGCCAAACGGAAGCTGGCCAAAATACTGGTCGAACGGTTTCATGGTCCGGGTCAGGCGGAGACCGCGGAAGAGCAGTTTGATATTACGGTTGGAAAAAAACAGGGAGAGGCAGAAGTATTATATCTGGGTGCGGCTGTATTGCTGATTGATTTATTGTGTGATCAGAACTGGACAAAGAGTCGGGGAGAGGCGCGCCGCCTGATTGCGCAGGGAGGCGTGGAGCTGGATGGAGAGAAAGTCGTTGACTCCAATCAGACCATCGTTCTTTTGCCAGAGCATCCTCGTGACCTCAAAGTGGGGAAAAAAATACGGCGCGTCTTGAAAAGGGCAATGGAAGACCGTTAATATGTCGGACGGCGTTTACAGCGCCGTCATTCCCACATGCTTTAAGCGGGAATCCAGTGCTTTTAGAGCCCTTTCATGTAAGATAATGGGCCGATAGCTCAGTTGGTAGAGCACCGCCCTTTTAAGGCGGGCGTCCTGGGTTCGAATCCCAGTCGGCTCATTCCATTCATGCCTTGATTAAACCAACATGCCAAGACGATACTGGTTAATGAAATCGGAGCCGGGGGCCTATTCGATTGCCGACTTAAAACGGGATCGGGTAACCGGTTGGGATGGGGTCCGAAATTATCAGGCGCGTAACTTCATGCGCGATGATATGCGGATCGGGGATGGCGTTCTTTTTTATCATAGCGTGACCGAACCGATTGGAATCGTCGGAGAGGCCAACGTCGTAAAGGAAGGATACCCCGACGATACCGGATGGGACCCTCAAGATAAACATTATGATCCGAAAAGCAGCCCCACTCACCCCATTTGGTATCGGGTGGATATTCAGTTTGTGCGGGTTTGCCGTCAGGTCATCTCGCTCCATCGTCTGCGAACTATTCCCCTTTTGGAAAAGATGGAGATATTAAAACGGGGCAGCCGCCTTTCGGTTTCACCGGTTACCGAAATGGAATGGAAAACGATCTTGAGCCTGCCGGAGTGGTAAGGAA
>CAZSME010000099.1:0-5353 GCA_964607665.1 uncultured Nitrospirota bacterium
GGGTCAAGCTTGTGCGTGAGCGGCCGGGCAGGTCCGATTTTACCATGGCCCTTCGTCGGGTCGGTTGAGGGCCCTGGGCATTTGATCAATCGGCTGCAGTTCCCTGACCTCATTTTTCCCACCCGCGCCCAGCTCTTTAAATTTTCGGGCCGAAGGAAGAATCCGGGCTTCAAGGGAGCCGACCGCGGTATTGTATGCCTTGATCGCCTTACCCAATCCCCCCGCGATTTCAGTTAAATAGTCGGTGAATATCCCGATGCGATCGGAAAGCTCCTGCCCCAGCGCGCTGATGGCTTGTGCGTTTTCAGCAATCTGTTCCTGCCGCCAGCCATAGGCAATCGCACGCAGCAACGCAATCAGTGTCGTGGGGGTCGCAATCACCACTTTTTTGGTTAAGGCCTCTTCGATAAGATTGGGGTTTTTCTCCGCGGCAGCGGCAAGAAAAGAATCGTTTGGAATAAAGAGAACAACAAACTCAAGAGAGGAGGTGAACGGACTCCAGTATTCTTTTGAGGACAGCGCCGTAATATGTTGACTGACCTGACGGCTATGTTTCATCAGGGCTGACTCGTGTTCTTCGTTTGTCTTGGCGTCTAAGGCATCGAGGAAGCCGCTCAACGGCACTTTGGCGTCGACAACCAGGTTACGCCCGGCAGGGAGTTTTACAATCATGTCCGGGCGAAGGCGACCGTTCTCTGTGGTCATGCTTTCCTGCTCAACAAAGTCACAATAGGGCGACATACCGGCTAATTCCGCCGTCCTGCGCAACGTGATCTCTCCCCATCGTCCTCGTACCGAATTGGATTTAAGCGCGTTAACCAGTTTGGTGGTCTCGCCTTGCAGAGTGGTCTGGGCCATCGCCAGCGACCGAAGCTGTTCCCCGATCGACGTCATTTCCCGAATCCGCTTCTCCTCCAACGCCTGGGCTTCTTTTTGATAGGCCAACAATGTTTCGGAAAGGGGCCCGACTAAAACCTCAATGGCCTTTTTTCGGGCATCAAGGTCGGTCGCCGCTTCCTCCTTAATCGCCTTGAACTTTTCCTGGGCCAGTTCGAGAAAACGGGTATTATTCCCGGATAAGACCTCCGCGGCCAACGACTTAAACGTATCGGAAAGTTTTGCCTTTGCCTCGTCTAAAAGGGCCTTCTGCTCCGCCAGATTTTTCTTCGCCTCATCCTCTCTTGTTTCAGCAGCGACTTTAGCCGTTTCGACTTCCTTAAGTCGTTCCTGAACGGTTTCAAAATCGTTCCGCGTCTGTTGCCACTGCTGTCTGACTTCTTCCGTTCTCGCCTCTGCGGCGGCGGCCTTCGTTTCACAGTCTAAAATGACCGATTCGAGCAATGCGCTTGTCCGTGCCCGACTGATAAACCAGGCCGTGATTCCAATAAGCGTGCTGACAATCGCCGTTATCAAATAGGCCATCATAATGCGGACGAAACGGCCCCTTTCAGCAGGATATCGCTGGTGGGTTGTGGCGATCCGCCCACCGGTTCAACGGTAATGGCAAACAGGGTGACCGGCTCGGTTGGATTAGGAACCGGCTTGACCTTTAACGTACCCATACCGGTGATATTGGGCAGAAACGTTCCGGCATCGACGGGGGGACCGCCTTGAATCGCCCAGAGTTGATAGACCCGATCGGGCGGCAGAACCGGAAGGTCGAACGTGATTAAAAGACCGGCATTCGACTCCGGATTCCAGAAGACCTTTCCGGCCGCCTGTCCCTCGGGGGCCCCCGAAAGCCCCACGGTCAGGGTTTGCCGGGCCTCAATCAATCGTAAGGCCTCCTCCTTTTCAGCCAAGGTCAGCTGCAATGACGCGATTTCGGCATTATAGAGCTGCGTGTTTTCCCGCTGGATATGAATATTCCACCCAAGGATCAGGCCGAACAGTCCGGCAAAGGCCCATCCCAGCGCCCAGGGCCATCTTACGCCGGATGACCAATCCGATACCACAGCGGTTTCCGCACGCCGTACGGGCGTAATCGCCTCCTCTCGCGCAATGGTCTCCAATAGACGGGCACGGATTGCCGGCGGCGGCGCCACCGGAGGAAGGGTCTGGACTAAAGACGCCGCAACCGCTTCAAACGCGGCCAGTGCCTGGGTACAGTCTGCGCACGAAGGGAGATGGGCAAAAAGGGCCCTCTTCTCTTCGGATGTGGCCGCCCCCGACGCCACAAGCGCGCCGATCTCTTCAAATGTTTCGCAACCCGGTTTCGTCACAACTCACCCTCTATCTTTTGAAGCCTCTCGTACAATCGCTTCATGCCAAGACGGATCCTTGTCTTGATCGTTCCCAACGGTATTCTCAACTGCTCCGCAATTTCGTTATGTGTAAACCCATCGAAAAAGGCCAATAAAATCGGCTCCCGTTGTTCCGGAGGAAGGTCATGCAATGCCTTTCCAATCACCTCGCATGTTTCCCGTTTTGTTCCGATGTCCGGCCCTTCTATGTCGGGGAGCAGATCGGGGGGGCCGGCATCACGCCGCTGGTGAAGCGTCATCTGCCGGAGACGATCAATCCCCCGGCTTCGCGCGACCGTGATAATCCATGCCAGCGGGCTGCCCCGTTTTTCATCATATACCCCGGCCTGTCGAAAGACCTGCCAAAAGGTCTCCTGCAGAATATCCTCCGCCTCGGTCCGATCTTTCAGAAGGTGAATCAAAAAGGCAAATACCGTTGGGGCGTGCCGATCGTAGCAGGTCGTAAAGGCCTCTTTATCCCGTTGCGCGATCTTCCGCATCATTTCAATCTCGTTCGGATCCGGGGCCATCCCCGCCTGCCGTTCTGTCATGGCGTGTGGCCCTCTACTTGCCTTACGATTGGATTAGCCAATTGGATTTCTTTGCTGCTCAACCGTTGTCCTTCTTTTGTGCGAATGACTTCATTCAGAATATGCTGGGCGACATCCTTCTTTGACATTTTGGACAGGGGTATTCGGTGCCCGTCGGGACGAATGATTTCAACAATATTGGTATCCACGTCAAAACCGGCCCCGGCCTGCGTAACGTCATTGGCAACAATCAGATCAAGCTGCTTCGCCCTAAGTTTGGCCAACGCGTTTTCATAAAGATGCTCTGTTTCGGCCGCAAAACCGACAACAATCTTTTTACTGCCCAACGATTTTTTATGCTTTGCGAGGCCCATCAGGATATCTTCAGTAGGCTGAAGCGTAATCGATTTTAGCGCGGCCGATTTTTTTATTTTTTGATCCGATCGATGAGCCGGCCGATAGTCGCTCACCGCGGCGGCCATCACGATAATCGTCGCATCCGGGGCATGCTTCTCCACCTCCCGTTTCATCTCTTCCGCCGATTGGACGCGAACGGTTTTGATCCTCCCGCCGTCAGGGTTAGGAAGCGCCGTCGGGCCGCTGATTAAGATCACCTCCGCGCCCCACTGACCGGCCACTTCGGCGATGGCATATCCCATTTTACCCGATGAACGATTGGAAATAAACCGGATCGGATCGATGGATTCTTGCGTCGGGCCAGCGGTGACAAGGGTCACCTCTCCCGCAAGCGGGCGCGACGGGGAAGGCGAGGATGAAGAAAGTCGGTCACAGACCTGATCGAAGATTTTTCCCTCGTTGGCCATTCGGCCCATTCCCTCCAATCCAGAGGCCAACGGGCCCCATTCCGGGTCGATAATGACACATCCGCGCTCTTTCAAAAGGGCAATATTTTTTTGCACGGCGGGATGATCCCACATCCCCAAATCCATCGCGGGGGCGATGAGCACCGGGGTGGCAGAGTCGGTGGAAAGAAGCAGATTGCTTAACAGGTCGTCGGCGAATCCCAAGGCCATCTTGGCCATAAAATCGGCCGTTGTCGGGGCGATTAAGATCAGATCAAAAGAACGCGCGAGGGTGACATGAATCACCTGCCCGTGCGGCGCGAAAAGATCGGTTAAAACCGGTTTTTTGGAAAAGGTTTGTAATGTTAAAGACGGGACAAAGTGATGTGCGGCGGGGGTGAGCACCACCTGAACTTCGCCGCCTGAGGCCGTAATATCGCGAACAATCTGAAGCGCTTTGTAAGCGGCAATACTCCCTGTGATCCCCAGCAGAATCTTTTTTCCGGAGAGCGATTTCATGTCTCCCTCCATAACGGCGCGCTTTTTGTTCCATCCCGCCTCCCCGAAGATCGGGGAGGAAGCCTCTCCTGCGATGCAAGGGGAGGGGCAATGGGTAGACTAGGCTGTTTCTTCCGGGGCCTCTTTTACCTCGACAGAAGACTTTTTGGCATCCTCAAGATAGACACTCAAGTCTTTTTTAATTTCCTGTCGCAACTCCTCTTCGCGTTCCGGAGATAAGAGTCGGTTTTTTCGTTCTTCTCGATGCCGCCTGGCCTCCTGTTGATACCGAATGGCCTCTTTCCCATACAGAATCTCCAAGTCTCCTTTTACAATCTCTTCCAGGGCTAATGTGGTCGGCTTGACATGTCGAGAAGGATGGGTGGGCTTCTCCGATCCTTCGATGATCTGTCGCGCACGCTGCGACGCCAAAATAACAACTTGATATCGGGAGAGCTTGCTCATCGCGCCGCTATCAATCGGTAGAGAAATAATATCCACGTTACTCCTTTCGTCTTATACTGGTTATACTGGGAAACGATTTACTGATAAATGTCTCTTCAATCCATGTGTGGTTGATCTGTTTCATCCGAACCCGTTCCGCCAGGATAATCGCTTCGAGTTCCGAAACCGCCTTCTCGAATTCCGCGTTCACAATAACATAATCATACTGCCGGTAGTTCCAAATTTCTTCTCGGGACTTTTGAAGGCGTCGCGTGATCTCGTCGTCGGCATCCGATCGCCGATCCACCAGCCGTTTGGCCAACACGCGAAGGGACGGAGGAAGAATGTAGATGAAGACCCCCTCGTTATTTTTTTTAAGCGTGACCGCCCCCTGGGTATCGATATCCAGGATAACATCATTGCCTTCGTTGACCGCCTGCATCAGGGCCGTTCTGGATGTGCCATAGAGATTGCCGTGAACCTCCGCCCACTCAATAAAGTCGTTTTTATCAACCATCGACCGAAACGTGGCGTTATCAACGAAGCAGTAATCTTCTTTGTCGATTTCCCCGGTCCTCGGGGCACGCGTTGTATAGGAGACGGAGTACCGAAGATTGGGGACACGGGGCGCCACCTCTTTACACAGGGTTGTTTTTCCGGCACCCGACGGCGCGGAAACCACAAAAAGGAGCCCTCGACGGGTGGCCGCCTGTTGCGTTGCCTTTTTATCTTCTTTTTTTGCCATATTTTGACTAAAATCGGCGAAACCGTGCGCTGTAAGTCAAGCCCACCGTGTGACCGGATTATAATCGGCAGCCCCCCCGATGTCAATTTT
>CAZSME010000100.1:0-5332 GCA_964607665.1 uncultured Nitrospirota bacterium
GCGCAACGGAAAGGACTCCATTCCTTTATCAGCTGGGATCGCCCCATTGTAACCGATAGCGGCGGATATCAGATCTTTAGCCAGCATCTCTTAACGAAGATTACCGATGAGGGGGTTTTGTTTCGTTCTCACTTCGACGGCTCGGAACACTTTCTCTCGCCTGAAAAGGTGATCGCCGTGGAAGAGGCCATCGGGGCCGATATCATCATGCCGCTCGACGAATGCCTCCCCTACCCCTCCGATTACGAAAAGGTATCAAAATCGCTGGATCGAACACTGCATTGGGCCGCCCGATGCCGGCAGGCGAAAACACGTTCCGACCAATATCTCTACGGCATCGTTCAGGGGGGATGCTTTGCCGATCTCCGTAAAAAAGCGGCCAACGCGATTTTAGATATCGGCTTTGATGGCATCGCGATTGGCGGCCTCTCGGTTGGGGAGCCACAAGCGGAGATGTTGCATATCCTCGATACCGTTGTGCCGGAATTGCCACCGACGCTGCCTCGATATTTGATGGGGGTGGGACGTCCGGAGGATATTGTGGAAGCGGTCTGCCGCGGAATCGATTTCTTCGACTGTGTCCTGCCGACACGCCATGCCCGCACCGGCTCGCTCTTTACATCGTTCGGGGCATTATCGATCCGTAACGCGCAATATAAGGAGGATGATCAGCCGATCGACCCGGCCTGCGGCTGCTATACCTGCAAAAACTTTTCGAGGGCGTACCTGCGCCACCTTTTTATCGCAAAGGAGATCTTGGCCGTTCGGTTGAATACCGAACATAATTTATATTACTATCTCGGACTTATGAACGGCCTGCGTGATGCGATCCGAACCAACAGGCTGACACAATTTTGCAACGATTTTTATCAAACACGGGGTCACATCCAAAGGATGGATTTTACCGATTAAGGGGTCTTCTTGATGATAACCGAAGCGTTTGCCCAAACACCGGGGGCCGGGGCGGCGCCCCAAGGCCCCAATTTAATCTTCTCGTTTGTCCCGTTTATCTTAATCTTTGTGCTGTTTTATTTTCTGCTCATTATGCCTCAGCAAAAAAAGGCCAAGAAACGACGGGAGATGATCGCGGCCCTCAAAAAAGGGGATAAGGTGATGACCTCCGGGGGAATCATTGGAACCGTTACAATCCTATCCACTAAAACCGTTACGCTTCAGGTGGCCGAAGGAACCCGGATTAAATTCAACCGCAATTATGTGGAAGAGGTCATCGCGGACGAGAGCGACGAGGAGAAATGAAATCATCCATCGGCTGGCGTCTTTCGCTCATCCTGATCCTTTCCGCCGTTTCTGCGATCTATATTCTCCCCTCCACACCGCTTTTTTCAAAGCTGCCTGAGGGTTTGACCCGATTTTTGCCCAAAAAACCGATCACGCTGGGACTCGACCTGCAAGGCGGGATGCACCTGGTCTTGGAAGTCGATGGAGAAAAGGCGATTGAAAACGCGGTTGAAAAAACCGCGGTGGCACTGAAGGAATCCCTGCACGAAAAAAAGGCGGTTGTCGGATCAATTCAACGGGAAGGCAAGGCCATTCATCTGGTCACACCTGCTGAAAGTGAAGCCGCGGTGACCGAAGCGCTCGACCTTTACCCCACCTTGACCGTTCGACAGGAAAATGGGAAGCGGAGCCTGACCCTAATAGAGAGCGAGACCAAGCGGGTTCTGGAAACCGCGACCTCTCAAACATTAGAGACGATTCGAAACCGGATCGATCAGTTTGGCGTGACGGAACCGCTGATTCAACGACAAGGAGAGAATCAGATCCTGATCCAGCTTCCCGGGGTCAAAGACCCGAAACGGGCCATTGAGTTGATCGGAAAAACGGCCCTGTTAGAATTTAAACTGGTGGACGATGACCATCCCCTTTCGAACATGCTGTCTCAAGACCTCGATATTACCGAGGAGCAGCCGTTTTTAAGCGCGTTGCAAAGTCAAATTCCTCCGGACAGTCAGATTTTATTCGAACGGGTCGTGGATGAGAAAACAAAACGGGTCACCCGCGTTCCCTATCTGGTAAAAAAGGAGGCGGTGTTAACCGGCGCGATGCTCTCGGACGCCCATGTCGCGTTTGGAGAATTTAACGATCCGTACACCGCAATCACATTTGACCCCATCGGCGCCGAACTGTTTGAAAGAGTCACCGGAGAGAATATCGAAAAACGTCTGGCGATTGTGTTGGACGGTACCGTTTATTCGGCGCCGGTGATTCAGGATAAAATCAGCGGCGGCAGCGCGCAAATCACCGGCGTGTTTACCACCGAACAGGCCAATGACCTGGCCATTGTCCTTCGCGCCGGGGCGCTGCCGGCTCCGGTAAATATTCTCCAGAATGTCACCGTCGGGCCGTCACTGGGCCAGGACTCGATCGACAAAGGATTACGAACCTCCATCGTTGGCGCGCTGCTGGTGGTGATCTACATGATCTTTTATTATCGGCTTTGCGGTCTGCTGGCCGATTTTACGCTGGTACTGAATCTCCTTTTCCTGATGGGGGCCCTCGTAGCCCTGGACGCCACACTCACCCTCCCCGGCATCGCGGCCATCGTCTTGACCATTGGGATGGCGGTGGATTCCAACGTCCTGATCTATGAACGAATCCGCGACGAACTGAAAAAAGGGCGGCCGGTCCGAATGGCGGTCAATGCCGGCTACGATAAGGCCTTCTCTTCGATCTTTGATTCGCACATCACCACGCTCATTACCGCCTTTGCCCTTTTCCTGTTTGGCACCGGCCCGATCAAAGGGTTTGCCGTTTCGCTCTGCCTGGGGGTGACCATTAATCTTTTTACCTCATTGGTCGGAACGCGGGTGGTGTTTGATATTATCAATCAGAAGTGGCGGCTCCAACGATTGAGCATTTAGGCGGCATGCCGACGGAGGGGGTTGGACCATGATTGAATTCTTAAAGAAAACCGATATCGACTTTGTGGGAAGACGGATGACGGCCTTTGCGCTGTCCGGGGTGGCCGTTCTGATCGGCATCGTCGCGATGATTCAAATCGCACGCGGACCGAATGGGGGGGCCAATCTGGGCGTTGATTTTGCCGGAGGCGGGGCCCTTTCATTGAAGTTTAAAAACCCAATTAAAATGGATACGGCCCGCGCCATTTTATCAAACGGCGGATTGGCCGATGCCGAACTGCAGGAGGTGTTGGCGGAAAACCGGCTGCTCATCCGAATAAAAAAGGCCGGGACGGGAACAACAGATCAACGCGTTACCGAGATTTTTCAACACGCGGCCCCCGATAACCCCTTTGTGTTAGAAAGCAGCGCCGAAGTGGGGCCGACAGTGAGCCAAAAACTCCGAAACGATGCCTTACTGGCCATCACCCTTTCGATGCTCGGCATTATCTTTTACATCGCGGCCCGATTTGAATTTCGATTTGGGATCGCGGCAACCATCGCGACGATCCATGATGTCCTGGCCCTCCTTGGCATCTTCTATCTGTTGGATAAAGAGATCTCGTTACTCTTTGTCACCGCTCTTTTGACCGTCGCGGGGTATTCGCTTTCCGATACGGTTGTGGTCTTCGATCGAATACGAGAAAATCTGAGAATATCCAAACGGGAGCCGTTGTCCTCGGTTATCAATCGTTCGATCAACGAGATTTTATCGCGCACATTCAACACCGGCTTCGCGACCCTTCTGGTCGTTGTTGTACTCTTCTTCCTGGGGGGGGAGGTCATTCATGATTTCGCCCTCGCGATGGTTTTGGGTGTTTTAATCGGCACCTATTCCTCCTGGTTTATCGCCAGTCCGATCCTTCTCGTCGGCAGGAATGAAGCCCCTGTCTTTAAACGGGCCTCCAGATGATTCTGCCTTCGGACATTCTTTCGGCCAGTCAACTGAAAGAGGTTCCGGTCCCCTACCTGCTCTCGTTCTTAAAACGCAACAGCCGAACCGGCATCCTCACGCTCCACGCGGGAGAGACAACGAAATCGCTCCATTTTCAAAAGGGAGATATCGTCTTCGCCTCATCCCGTTATCCCAATGATCGGCTGGGAGAAACGCTGCTCAAGGCCGGGAAGATCAACTTCAGACAGTATGAGATTTCGGGCGAAATCCTGCAGGCCACGAAAAAAAAGCAGGGGGCCGTTCTGGTGGGAGAGGGGTTTATTAAACCAAAAGACCTCTTCGAAGGGCTGACGCTGCAGGTCCGAGCGATCACGTTGAGCCTGCTGGAATGGACGGAGGGGAAATACGAGTTTCACGACTCCACCCTGCCCGCGGACGACGCGATCGGTATCACGATTCAGGTCAACGAGTTGGTTCGGGAAGCCGTCTATCGTATGTCCGACTGGACCCGCCTTATCCACTATTTGCCTCCTCTGGACGCTGTTTTGGAAAGGGCGTCGTCTCCCTCCCCGTTTTCAAGCACCTCTTCTTTTGAAAACGAGGTGTGGAGCCTTTTGAATGAGCCCCGATCGGTACGAGATGTGCTGACCCTCTCCTCGAACCGCGCGTTAGACTGCGCGCGTACCCTTTTTGTTTTTATCGCGACCGGCATGCTTACCCACCGTGCCCCGGCCTTCGAGAAAGCCGAGCCAATGAAAGAACCGGTCGGGGCACCAAAGAGTTCTGCCGAAAAACAAAAGGGGCCGCCTGTTGAAGAGGCACCCCCTCCCACGGAAGAGGTCGTGGAGAACGATCCCCCCGAAGTTCAGATTAAGAAAATACATGAGGCGTTCGCGAAACTCCCTTCCCAGAACTATTACGAGGTCATGGGCCTGACGTCCAACGCCAACAGCGCCGTGATAAAACGGACTTACTTCAGGCTGGCAAAGAAGTACCACCCGGATCGTTATACGGACGCCATTTTCTCTGAGATTAAAAAAGAAGTCGAAACCCTTTTCATTCAGATTACGAAGGCCTATGACACGTTATCCGTTGACGCAAAGAGAAACAGCTATGATGAAGAATTAAAAAGGCCGACGGTTCGGGTATCGGAGACCAAGCAAAAGGCGCAATCGGCACAAGAGTTCGTTGATCAGGCCGAGAGGGCCCTGCGTGACAACAATCTCAGCAATGCCGTTTACTTCTTTGAAGAGGCGATCCGAGTCCTGCCCGACGGACATGAAAAGGCAGGCATTTATCTTCGATATGGACAGGTGTTGCTCCGTGTTCCCGGCCAGATGCATGCCGCTGTCGATGCCCTGCAAAAATCCGCTACGTTGGATTCGTCCAATGCAAAGCCGCATATTGAAATGGGGCTTGCCTTCAATAAGGCGGGCCTTACGGATCGGGCACGGGTCGCATTTCAGGCCGCCTTAAAGAGGGATCCAACCGATAAGGTGGCCCGTGAAGAGTACGC
>CAZSME010000101.1:0-5322 GCA_964607665.1 uncultured Nitrospirota bacterium
GTTGCAGTTGACCATCTTATGTTCTTACGGGAAGGGATGACACAGACACTATCCATTTTCCATGACGCTGTCAAACAGCTTTTTCTCCTGTCGTTGCATTCGACGCGCCTCCTTTGGGGAGACCTCGTGATCGTATCCGAATAGGTGCAGAAGCCCATGGATCACCAGAAAGAGGAGATGCTCCCGGTATCCATGGTGAAATAAATGCCCTTCTTCGTCGGCCTGCTGCGGTGAGATAACGATATCCCCTAGAAGATAAGAGCCGCCGTCCCCCGCCCCAATTGGAAACGAAAGAACATCCGTCGGGACATCTTTGTCCCGGTACCTCTGGTTGATGGCCTGAATGGCTCGACGGCTCACAAACATCAGCCCCACTTCCAAACCGGTTTTGCCCAGGGTGGACAGAAGTTCACGGACCCAACGGCGGACCTGCTTTTGATCAATCGGATATTTTCTTTGCTTGTTCTTTATGATAATCCGCACCGACTTTTTGGAATGAAGAGAGGTCATGGATAGGGTATTCCCTAATGTACTGTTTTCAAAATGACGTTACATTAAAAAGTCTGTCATTCCGGCATGGTTCTAGTGTAGTGCGTCATAAATCCCTTTACGTTCGTCATACCGGCGAAGGCCGGTATCCAGTGTTTTATTTCTGGATTCCGGCTAGAAGCACGCCGGAATGACGAGAATTTGATCAGTGATTAGCGGGTTTCTGCTCCCGGTTATAGGCCTTCACAATCTCTTGAACCAGGCTGTGCCGCACGACATCCTTTTCGGAAAAGTAGACGAATTTGATTCCGGAAACCGCCTTGAGAATCTCCTGAATCTCGATCAGTCCGGAGGCGCATCCGGTCGGAAGATCAATCTGCGTGATATCGCCCGTCACCACCGCTTTGGAACGAAACCCCATTCGGGTGAGAAACATTTTCATCTGCTCGGAGGTGGTGTTCTGCGCCTCATCCAGAATAATAAAGGCGTCATTCAGCGTCCGGCCCCGCATAAACGCGAGCGGCGCGATCTCAATATCGCCATGCTCGATCAGGCGATTGGCCCGATCCATCTCCATCATATCGTAGAGCGCGTCATAAAGAGGCCGAAGATACGGATTCACTTTTTCCATCATATCACCGGGAAGAAATCCCAGTTTTTCACCCGCCTCCACCGCAGGGCGCGCCAGAATAATCCGATCGACCTCTTTATTCATCAGCGACGAAACGGCCATCGCCATCGCCAGATAGGTTTTCCCTGTCCCCGCGGGGCCAATCCCGACCACCAGATCATAATTTCGGATTGTTTCAATATAGAGCTGCTGGGCCGCTGTTTTGGGCGCGATGAGTTTCTTTTTTCCAAAGAGCGCAATCGAATCGTGTTGATAGATCTCTTCCAACGAGGCGGGGGTTTCGTGTTTGGCCGCGCGAATCGCGTAAAGAACGTCCTCTCCGGTCAGACGAAATCCCTCTTTGGATAGCGAAGCGAGGTCGAGTATCGCCCGCTCGGCCTGCTGCACATGCTCCGCGTCTCCCTCAATAATGAGCGGCTGCCCCCGCCCCCCGATCTTCACGCCAAAGGCCTTTTCCAACATCCGGATATGCCGGTCGTGACTGCCATATAATGCCGCGGAATCGACACCCTCCTTCAACGTTACTTTAACCAAAATCGGTTTTTTCATGCGCAAAACGTTAGCAGTTTTTCAGCGGCCCGATGCAGATCGATCTTTGTCGATTCCCCGCCCTTACGCGCCTTCACCTCGATCTTTCCTTCCGCGAGACGCTTCTCTCCAATCACAACCTGATACGGCGCCCCTAAAAGATCGGCATCATGAAACTTCACCCCGGGCCGCTCTTTTCGATCATCCAAAAAGGTGTCGACCCCCTTCGATAAAAGGGCGGTGTAAATCTGTTCGGCCGCGTTCATCACCTTCTCCGATTTGTCTTGAATGGGTAAAAGATGAAAGGCGAACGGCGTGATCGGCATCGGCCAAACGATTCCTTTCTCGTCGTGATTCTGTTCAATGGATGCGGCGATGATTCGCGAGACGCCAATCCCATAGCAGCCCATCTCAAAAAATCGCTCCTCCCCCTTCTCGTTTAAGAAGCTCGCCTTCATCTCCTTACTGTATTTTGATCCCAGCAGGAAAACATGGCCGATCTCAATGCCTCGATCGACCTGAAGCGGCTTGCCGCATCGCGGGCAGTCCTCGCCAGCCGCCTGATGTCCCACCTCCGTTTTTTCCAGATTGGCCGCGTACGGACAGACGGTGCAGGCTACAATCGCCTCTTCCCCGGTATCGGCCAACACCATAAATTCCTGTGAAGTCGAACCGCCAATCAATCCACTATCGGCCTCCACGGCGCGAAACCGAAGCCCCATGCGGCTGAAAATCGCATGATAGGCATCAAACATTTTTTGATAGGTCTTTTTTGCGCCTTCGAGATCGGCATCAAAGCTGTACGCATCTTTCATCACAAATTCACGTCCCCGCATGATTCCAAATCGGGGCCGAATCTCGTCTCGAAACTTGGTTTGAATCTGATACAGGTTCAGCGGAAGCTGCCGATACGATCGAATCTCTCGGCGGACCAGATCGGTGATCACCTCTTCATGGGTTGGCCCGAGACAAAAATCGCGATCGTGCCGATCCACAAGGCGCATCAACTCTTTGCCATATTGCTGCCAACGCCCGGTCTCCTGCCACAGTTCGGAAGGCTGTAACGCGGGGAGGAGCAGCTCGCACGCCCCGGCCTTGTTCATCTCCTCACGAACAATTTTTTCGATCTTTCGAAGGACCCGAAGGGCAATCGGAAGGTAACTGTAGATGCCGGAGGCCACCTTGCGAATGAGCCCTGCCCGCATCATTAATTTATGACTGATAACTTCCGCCTCTGCAGGGTCATCACGAAGGGTTGGAATCAAGGTTTGAGAATAACGCATACGATCGATCAGGCAGGTATCGCCACGGGGGTCTTTTTGGCCCGGCGTTCGGCAACCAGATGTTCCACTTCTTCCAGCAGAACCGACTCGAGCTCCTCCTGGGGAACTTTACGAATAATCTCGCCGCCGCGAAAAAGCAGGCCCACGCCGCGGCCACCGGCAATGCCGATATCGGCCTCTTTCCCCTCGCCAATGCCGTTGACTACGCAGCCGAGAACGGAGATATCAATCGGCTCGGTGATATGGCCGAGCTTCGCCTCCAGCATATTGGAAAGACGCACCACATCGATCTCCAATCGACCGCAGGTGGGACAGGCGATCACATTCACGCCACGCCGACGCAGGTGGAGCGATTTCAATATCTCGAATCCCACACGGACCTCGTCGGTCGAATCACCGGCCAGCGAGACCCGAATCGTATCGCCAATCCCTTCGGCCAATAAAAGGCCTAATCCCACCGCCGACTTCACGCTGCCGGTGGCCACCGTTCCCGACTCGGTAATTCCCAGATGGAGGGGGTAATCAAACTTTTGCGAAAAAAGACGGTACGCCTCCACGGCCAAGCCGACATGGGAGGCCTTCAGCGACACCTTCGTTTCATAAAATCCCAACTCTTCCAGTATTTCAATATGACGGGCCGCGGACGTTACCATCGCCTCTGCCGTTGGGTAACCGTATTGATCCAAAAGCTCTTTCTCCAGCGAGCCGGCATTCACGCCGATACGAATCGGCACGCCCCGATCCTTCGCCATCGCCACGACCTTTTTGACCCGTTCCTTCGAACCGATATTGCCGGGATTTAACCGGAGTCCATCCACGCCCGCCTTCAGCGCGGACAACGCAAGGTGGTAGTTGAAATGGATATCGGCAATCAGCGGGATATGAATCTGCGCGCGGATTTTGGGAAGCGCTGCGGCCGATTCTTCGTCCGGAACCGCGACCCGAACCAGTTCGCACCCAACCGCTTCGAGCCGATGAATTTCGGCAACCGTTACGGCAATATCGCGGGTATCAGCCAGCGTCATCGACTGCACCACGATCGGCGCATCGCCGCCGATCTTCACCGACCCAACCGAGATCTGTCTTGTCTTACGACGTGTGATTTTCAAAATGAGCCCAAGCCGCGGAAGAACCCGATGATGTCAATGCGCATGAAATCGTTATAAAAGGCAAAGAGCATCAGTGAAACCAAAAGGAAAAGGCCCACCTGCTGCGCCCTCTCACGCGTCCTGACACTCACCGGCCGGCCCATCAATCCTTCGATAAGAAAAAAGAGGAGATGCCCTCCATCCAGAACGGGGACGGGGAACAGGTTGAGCACCCCCAGATTGATACTGATAAACGCGGTAAAGAGCAGCACGCTTAGAACGCCGGATTCCGCCTGCTTCGCGACCATTTGCGCGATTAAAATCGGGCCGCCAATGTTATCACTGGAGACCTTTCCCTCGATCAGCTTGACTATCCCTACAAAGGTAAGCTCCGTCATGTAGGCGGTGCGTTCGAGCCCCAGATAGATGGCACGAAACGGGTTATGTCGTTTTACAAAAGAGTTCCCCGATGGCGCGATACCGATGATCCAAAGCGGCTTGGGCTCTCCAAAGATATCTTTCACCTCCTGCTGGATCGGCGTAATCGTTAAGACCTGCTCCGTCTGACCCCGTACGATTTTGAACCGAAGCGCGGCCCCTTTGCCCTCTTGGAGGGTCTCTCGGATCGCGTCCCACTCGGTAATCGGCTCGTCGTTGATGGCGGCAATACGATCGCCCGGCTTCATTCCACCCAACGCGGCGGCCGATCCTTCCTGCACCTCTCCCACATCGGGTGTTAACACCGGGACACCCACCATAAAGACACCGGCAAAAATAAAAAAGGCCAACATTAAATTGAAAAGGGGACCCGCCACAACAATCGCAATTTTTTTGGACAGCGATTGTGTCAGAAACGATTGTTCCTGATTCTCTGGCGCAATCTCTTCGGTGGGATCATCTCCCAGCATACGGACATAGCCGCCGAGTGGAACCACGGAGAGGCAATACTCGGTACCGCCCCATGTTCGGGCCCACAGTTTTGGGCCAAATCCAAGCGAAAAGGTAAGCACCTGAACCCCGCAAAATCGGGCAACGATAAAATGCCCAAATTCGTGAAAAAAGACCAAGACCCCTAAGACCAGTAAAAAAATGGCAGCTGTTGATAACATCTTTACCCCTTACTCCTTATGACAGACCCTAATAACTAATAACGCCCCCGTTCAGCGGCGCAACGGAGCGAGTCCGCTGCAACCGATTGTTGGGTAGGCATGGACTATTGCAAAACCCAACCTGCTTACGGGCACCTCTAAAAACCGTAGCGAGCGACCTGAATGCAAGGCGCCCGGAGCACAGGAACCGCAAT
>CAZSME010000102.1:0-2401 GCA_964607665.1 uncultured Nitrospirota bacterium
ATTACAGGCGGCGTGGAGTCCCCTTTCTCCATTCTCTATATTGTTACCATCGTCCTCGGGGCCTTATTTTTCTATCAAAAAGGGGGGGTATGGACAGCGACTGCAGCGCTCCTTTTACTTGGAACCGCTCCGCTGCTCCCACCGTTTTCCCTATCCAATACTCCCAGCTTATTTCAGAATGAAGGGGCCCTCTATCGCCTCCTCCTCCATGCGATTGCCTTTTACTCCGTTGGAATTCTTAGCGGCCGGTTTTTTAGAAAAACGGTTGAGAAGGAAGTAGGGCTTTCCAAGCTTCGTCTCCTGCATGACGACATTGTCAAAAGTATTCCCAGTGGCGTGATTACAACCGACCTCGATGGGACAATCACCTCATTTAATCACGCGGCCGCTGAAATCACGGGAATCGAAACAGAGGAGGCCCTGGGTGTGCGCTGGTGGACGCTTTTTTCATGGGATGAGATTCAAACACAATACCGGAATATGGCTCGGACGGGAGCACCGCATCGTTTTGAAGGGGAAATACAGAAAAAGGGGGGGGGAAGATGTTATCTCAGGGCAACCATCTCACCCCTTAGAAACGACCGAGGGGAGACCACCGGCGTCATCGGCATTTTTGAGGACCTCACACACCTCAAAAGCCTTGAGGCGGAAATGAATCAAAAACGGTGGCTGGCGATGATCGGTGAAATGGCCGCAGGAATGGCACACGAGATCCGGAACCCGCTGGCCTCCCTTTCCGGTTCCGTTCAGCTTCTTAAAAATGAGCCGTCTCTGGATCATGAAAACCGACGGCTCATGGAGATCGCTCTCCATGAAACCGATCGGCTGAACGCCATTATGACGGAGTTTGTTCTTTACGCGAAACCGCACCCTCCCCGTCGACGATGGGTCTCGATCCCGGAACTCCTCTCGGAAACCATCGCGCTGATTAAAAAATCCCCCGAAGCCGCCGGACCGGTTCGCATTAAATTGGAAACCGATCTTCCTCTTTTTCCCGCCACGCCGACAACGGATACGCCACCCTCTACGCTGCTCTTTATTGATCCCGACCAGATAAAACAGGTCTTTTGGAATCTCTCTATTAACGCGTTTCATGCGATGCCGGAGGGAGGAACACTGACGATTATAACCCGGAATATCGCTTCCCAAGATAGCCCGGGTCAGGGGGGTCGGATGGAAATTCATTTTTGTGACACCGGCACCGGCATTCAAAAAGACGATTTATCTCGGATATTTTATCCTTTTTTTACAACAAAAAGTTCGGGATCGGGACTCGGATTATCGATTGTCCAGCGGATTATTGATCAGCATTCCGGAACGATTTCTGTGGACAGTTCCTCCGCAGGAACCCGCTTTGTCATCTCCCTTCCTCGGGGTATTGCTCCCGATGAGACCCCGTGACAAAATAGCACTAACATAGGAATCACCGAAAGACGGATATGGAAAAGATCCTGATTGTGGACAACGAGAAAAGCATGCGGGATATCCTTGCCATTACCCTGAAAAAGGAGGGGTATCTTGTTGAAACCGAAGACGATGGGGATACGGCGTTAACAGCCCTGTCCCGAGAGCATTTTGATCTGATGCTCACCGATCTCAAAATGCCGCGCATGAGTGGGTTGACACTCCTTCGTGAGGCAAAAATCGTCTCTCCGGAAATTACCGTGATTATGATGACCGCCTATGCATCCGCGGAGACCGCCGTCGAAGCGATGAAAGAGGGGGCGTATGACTACCTGACAAAGCCGTTTCGATTAGACGAAGTCCGACTGATCATTCAAAATGCGCTGGAGAGAAAGCGACTGCGGCAAGAAAATGTTCTGTTAAAAAGAGAGTTGAAAGAACGCGTTGCGTTCTCTCAAATTATTGGAAAAAGCAAACCGATGCAAACGATATTAGACCGGGTCGAAAAGGTAGCGGAAAGCCGGGCCAACATCCTGATTCTTGGAGAATCGGGAACGGGAAAAGAGCTGATTGCCCGATCGATTCATTTCAATAGCGCTCGGCGGGATCGTCCCTTTGTTACCGTAAACTGCAGCGCCTTGCCGGAGCCGCTCCTGGAATCGGAACTTTTTGGCCATATGAAGGGGGCGTTTACCGGCGCGGTTTCAAACAAAGAAGGGCTTTTTGAATTGGCCCATGAGGGATCGATCTTTTTAGATGAAATCGGTGATACTCCGTTATCCATTCAGGCAAAATTGCTGCGTGTGCTTCAAGAGAAAGAGTTCCGCAGAGTGGGCGGCGTGAAAGACATCCATGTGGATGTCCGAATTATCGCCGCAACCCATCAGGCTCTGCAAAAGCTGGTTTTAGAAGGACGGTTCCGAGAAGACCTCTATTACCGGTTGGCTGTTATCCCAATCACCCTTCCCCCGTTACGCGAACATCCAGAAGATATCCC
>CAZSME010000102.1:2501-5262 GCA_964607665.1 uncultured Nitrospirota bacterium
GCCAATGGCATTCAGGTCGAGGCGGCAAAGCGGCTTCATCTGAGTTTTCGTTCGTTTCGGCATCGTCTTAAAAAATATGGCCTTCACGCTCCGCGCACCCGCAAAGATTAATCTTTACCTGAAGGTCCTCAGCAAGAGACCGGACGGTTACCACAACATCCTCTCGCTGATGCAGATGATTGGTATATACGATACCCTGGATTTTCAGGAAGAGGGGGCCGATATTCAGCTGGAGGTGAAGAATGGAACGGTTCCCTCGGACGGTTCGAATCTGGTTTTAAGGGCCGCGCGAATGCTTCAAAAAAGGGTCGAGGCGACACATCAAATCACCCGGGGCGTCCGGATCACGCTCGAAAAAAAGATACCGGTCTCCGCAGGATTAGGGGGGGGAAGCAGCGATGCGGCCGCAACACTCGTGGGATTGAACCGTCTCTGGTCGCTCAATCTGTCACACCGTGCCCTTTCAGAGCTAGGGGGGTATGTTGGAAGTGACGTCCCCTTCTTCTTTTATGGCCCAACGGCATGGATTTCGGGAAAGGGAGAACGGGTTCAAAAAAATTGTTCGGATATCGGCGGTTGGATCGTTCTGGTCTATTCGGGCAACCCCGTTTCCACCGCATCCGTGTATCATCACATCGGAGAAGAGATCGATTTGACAAAGAGACAGGAGACCCTTAATATGGACCGGTCTGTTCGTCCCGCTCTGGATGATCTCCTTGTGCATCCTGAGAACGACTTGGAGAAGGTCACCCTCAAGGCCCAACCGCAACTCTTAGAGTTAAAGCGTCAGTTAACCGGGTTAGGCGGAAAGGGCACGTTGATGTCGGGAAGCGGCCCAACAATTTTTGCCCGTTTTGACCGGAAGGATCAGGCGGAGGCCGCCGCCGCTATCCTCAGGACACGGGGATACGCCTCGGTTTTTGTTGCGCCACTTCTGAAACGTGCTCCGGTCGGTTTTGGTAAAGGGTGGAAAAGGTCAGGGGAGACCCCCCGTTTTTCAGACTCGATATAAGCGATTGATTTGGGGCGTCGACAAGCGGCAAGTCACGAGATTTTGGATCTCGCATTCCCAGGTTCGAATCCTGGCGCCCCAGCCACCCACAACGTGGGTAGGCAACTTCCCGCCCCACAGCGTGGGGGGGCAGCTTACCGCTCCCGTTGGTCGCGGTGAGGCTTTAGATATCGTTACTCCTAATAAACCACCGCACTTATCCAGTAAGCCCACCTCATGACGAAACATATTGTTTCGTCATTCCGGAGTGCCTCTATCCGGAATCCCCCCTCTCCCATCCCCTCCCCCGCTTGCGGGGAAGGGCTAGGGTGGGGGCCCTGGATTCCGGCTTAAAGATTACCGGGATGACAACACTATTCCGTCGCCGAGTAGCTTACCTTACGGGCGCCTACCGGGCTTTTCGAGAGCGGCAGAATCCGCCGATCTTCCGGAGAGAGCACACGCAGGAAGCCCCACTGGCCCCCCTCCTGATAGGCCATCCGATGATTCATATAAAGATAATCGGCTGGAAGCCGATACGGCCCACCCGCGTCGAAATAGGCATTCATCGTCTCACTGCCACCAAATTCAATGTTAGAAACCAGATCAGAACCGTGAAGGAAAGGCTCTTCAGGCCATTGATGCCCTTCCATGCCAAAAATCCCATTCTGTTCGCTAAACGCCCCAAAGACATGCAGAACAACCGGGTCTCCGGCATGCGCCTCCAGTATCGGTGTGACAGGATCGCCGCTCTCCCCCTCTGAAACACAGGTAAAGATCGTCGTGGGGTTGAGACACCCGTTATTCATCCGAAGGTCATACGGCTCGCTCCGATAGTTCACACCAACTAAGCCGGCCGCCTTTTGAAGATAAGGCATGAAGCTTGTGCCCAGGATATTATCCTCATCCTGGAAATAGAGCGAGAAGTCCCGATAGTTGGAACGTCCTTCATTGCCGGGGACAGAAGGGTCCACAATCACATCCGCCCGCCAACTGTTCTTCATCGAGATATCCGCACCGGTAACCGGGTCGAGGTACTGAGAGCCTTTCGGCCCAATCACAATCGCGCCAAAAAGGCCATCCCGTTGGTGCAACATCGGGTTTCCAAAGTCCTGAACCAATGCCGCATTTTCACCGATTTGCGGGTGGGCATAGAAGGTGTACGTCTTTTTCCCACCCGGTCCAATCGTCTGATCCCCCGGATTGTTCCCCACGTTAATACCCTGGGACTCCAACGGATTATAGGCGAGGTTATCCGCATGAAACGAAACGCGGCCTTCCGTTAGCGTATTCGTAAGATGCACCTTCACGCAATCACCCACATTCACATGCAAGGTCAGAGGCATCGGCTGAACATTCCCGGCCACTTTGACCTTTTCATCGGCCAACGCGAATATCTTGCCGGACGGATTCGCAATCTGCAACTTACGTCCAAAGTCGACTTCAATCGCCTCTTCGGCCGCTCGCGAATTAAAGATCAGCCCCTTGTCCATCGCGACGGCACTGAATTCCTTGACCGGCGCATCGGAAGGACAAACCTCCTTTGCCGATTGTGGAATCTCTTCATGACCACGAAGCGGCTTCAGATCGGGGGTTTCTTTATCGAGGACACGAATAATCCCCCAGCTCCCCTCCGACATCTTTGAGGCCCGGCCATTATAGTAAAGATAATCGCCGGCCATCTGCTGCGGACCACCGGCCGCCGGAATCGACAGGTCATGCCGTTCGGCAATGCCAATGTGGATCGTGTTCCTCGGCTGGGCATAGGGA
>CAZSME010000103.1:0-1536 GCA_964607665.1 uncultured Nitrospirota bacterium
CTCGGCCCGGAATGGGCCTTCTACGCTACGATGCCGCTCAACCCCAGCATGAACTGATCTGCCGCCCGGCAGAAGCGAACGGACCGCTCCTGTTCGTCGCTGTGGGCAAGAGGGCCTTATACAAACGATCTACTTCCCTATTTACCTGCGCACGCAAAAAACTTAGCGGGCACCCCTGGGGAGTCTAAAGTTTTAGTCCTGGGAAACCGATAAAGAAGACAAGGGGGGTCGGATGCCCCGTTATGGTTTCTAACTAACTGAAAGTTAATTAAAAAATGCAGGAGAGACAAGATGCTTGTCGTCAATACAAATCTTTATTCGCTCAACGCGCAACGCGTGATTAAGCGATCGGAAAACGATTTAATCACTGCGATGCAACGAATTTCAAGCGGCCTGAGGGTGAATTCCGCAAAAGACGATTCGGCCGGACTATCCACAATTGGTCGAATGACAACACAGATTAAGAGTCTTTCGGTGGCAATCAAGAACGCGGGAGATGGGATCAGCTTTGTGCAGACGGTTGAAGGGGCCTTGCAGGATGTAACGGGGCTGTTGCAGCGGATTCAGGAGTTGGCCGTGCAGGCGATTAATCCATCGAACAGCGCGTTAGATCGCGCCCTGTTGCAGGGGGAGGTCGCACAACTCAACCAGGAGATTACACGGATTTCGGAAGAAACCGAATTTAATGGCCGATCGGTATTGACGGGGAATGTGATCAACGCCAAGTTTCAGATCGGCATTCGAGCGGAGCAGACCATTAAGGTATCGGTTTCTTCAACCGTTGCGGCACGGATCGGCAATCACTCCACCTCATCGGACAGTATCGGTGAAGAGGCGATTGGGGCGGTGAATGTGAGTGAAGCATCGGGGGAGGCGCCGACCAATCGGTTACGAAGCCAAATCATCACGATTCGTGGATTTAACAGCGGGGTCAACCCACCCACAATCACGTTGGATGATGGCGAAACGGCAAAGTCGATTGCCGCGAAAATTAATGCCCTCGAAGAGCGTTCGGGTGTTTCCGCAACCGCGAAAACACGACTCACCCTGTCTGATATCTATGATCCGGGGGAGGATCCTAACGATCCAACTCTCCCAGCGAATCCTTCGCAAACCGTTTCGTTCTATCTGTACGGAACAAACGCCAAGTCGAGTATCGATCCGACCGAAAAATCGAATGCGGCAGAAATTACCGCAGAAATTACAGGGGGAGACCGTGAAGGGTTAGCCGGTTTGGTTGATGCGATCAATGCCAAGGTTGCCACGACCGGTATAAAGGCCACGTTTATCGATGAGGATGGCACGATTGAGCTTACTCACGACACCGGCGAAAATATTAGCATTGAGGAATATACCAATAACGCGGGGGATCTGGGAAATACCATCACATTGACCGGGCTTGAGGATACGGAGCCGGTCACGCTTGAAGAAGAAACCGAGGAAGATAGCGCGACAGTGGGTGGCATTATTACACTCAATTCGGCTAAAATATTCTCAGTGGCCTCGGATGCGGACGAAGACAGCAGCCTTTTTTCA
>CAZSME010000103.1:1636-5250 GCA_964607665.1 uncultured Nitrospirota bacterium
CTGCAGCAAGCCGGAATCGCGGTATTGGCACAGGCCAACGCCATTCCGCAGACGGTTCTGGCATTGCTCAGGGCCTAATTGGGGGAGAGAGAAGAGAAATGAGGGTAGAAACAACACAAAGTCGTCCTGTGTATGGACGTTCCGAACGGCCTGAGGTCCCGCTATTGCCGGAATTGGCCCAAGTGGAGGAACGGGAGAGGGAGAAGGCTATTGCTGCTGAGAAATTAACGAACGCGGTTGTTCAATTTTCACAAGATGCTGAAACAGGTAAAATGCTCATGAGGATGGTTAGCCCGGATACCGGAGAGGTGTTCCGGCAGATCCCATCACAAGAGTTACTGACCTTGTCAAAAGTGTTGGGACCCATCGTCGATAAAATGGCGTAATGGGGCGTTGAAGGCGGGACAGGTGGAGAAAGGGCTTGTCCGCGACGGGATAGATAGAGGCAGAAGGGCCAGGGAGTGGGTCGCCCGCCTGCTGTCCGGGTTTTTTATTGGAACGGAAGGGGGGCGATCGTTATGCCGCGCATATCTTCACCCGGAGTGGGGTCGGGCCTCGATATCAACTCCCTTGTGCAACAATTAGTCGACATCGAACGAAGGCCGATTGCGGTCGCGCGGCAAAAACAAACCGGAATTACCGTTCAGTTAAGCGCGTTTGCTGCACTCAAAGTCAGCCTCGCCTCTCTACAGTCCTCCCTTACGCCGTTAAAATTGTTTTCCTCCTTTCAGACCAAGTCCGCCTCCTCGTCTGACGCCACATCGGTAACGGCATCCGCTGTTTCTTCCGCCGCGCTGGGCACGTTCACGATCAACGATATCACGCAGCTGGCCCAGGCCCATAAACTGCAATCGACTGCGGCCTTCGCCTCGGAGACGGCCAATGTGGGTACCGGCGTGCTGACGATCAAGGTCGGGGACAGCGAAAAAGCGATTTCGATTGACGCCAGCAATCAACAACTCAAACAGGTGCGTGACCAAATCAACGCGGCCAATGCCGGCGTGACCGCTTCGATTGCCAAGATCAATGATACAGACTATCGGCTGGTTCTGACAGGGAAAGAGAGTGGCGCGGCCAATGCGATTACGATCACGGTAACGGATGACGATACCGTTCACAACGACAACGCCGGGCTCTCCCAGTTTTATTATGACAGTGCCGATCCGATTAATTCGCAGCTCACCGCGACGCAACCGGCACAAGATGCCATTTTTCGTCTCGATGGAACCACATTAACCCGCAAAACCAATACCATTACCGACGCCGTTTCGGGCGTGACATTTCATCTTCTCAAGCCGTCCGCGGTGGATGCGAATATTGCCGTTAAGGTCTCGTTTGACAGCAGCCAGGTCAAAGGCCAGATTACATCGTTTGTCAACGCATTTAACGCAACGATCACCGAACTCAATACCGTCCAGCGGTTTGATTCCGAGACGGGCCGCGCAGGCCCTCTTCTGGGGGACGCATTGGCCCGATCGACAACAGCGAAACTGCACGCGCAGGCCAAGCGAAGTGTGTTGGGCCTGTCCAGCGCGCACAGGGGATTGGTCGATATTGGGATTACGACCAATAGCGATGGCACGCTAACAATCAATACAAGTAAGCTGGATGCGGAACTGGCCAACGACCCGCTTGCGGTAGGACGCGTCTTTGCCCTTGTAAACAAAACGGTTGATCCCACGGTAACGACTTCAACCTCCGGCGTGGCCGATCAGATGGATGCGGTTCTTTCCGACCTTCTTGATTTGAAAGTGGGTGGAGTTGCGGGAAAGGAAAAAGGATTGGAGCGTTCCCTGGAAACGCTGGAGGAACAAATCGTCCGATTGGAAACGCGTGTTGGACTGTTTGAAACAAGAATGCGAACGCGATTTTCAAAACTGGAAGGGGTGCTGGCTCGTTTACGAGGGGTGGGATCCACACTGGATCGCCAAATTGCACAGCTGGATAACCTGACCGCGTCCTTAAATCAGAACAGACGGAGATGACACGCATGGATTCGTCACGGAATAACGGTTATCAGCAATACCAACAAGCGGATGTGACCTCCGCGTCGCCGGAGGCCTTGGTTGCGTTGCTTTATACCGAGCTCTTGCGTTGTCTGGTAGAGGCAAGGGCGGCACAGATGCGACAGGATAAAGCGGCAAAAAACAAGAACACGTCAAAGGTGATCCATATCCTGACCGAATTAATGGGGGCCGTCGATATGGAAAAGGGCGACACGGTTGCATGGAATCTGGTGGTCCTCTATGAATATCTTGCCAAACGGCTGCTTCACGCAAGCGGGAGCCAAACTACCGAAGCCTTTGACGAAGCGATTCGACTGCTAACTCCAATCAAAGAGGCCTGGCAAACCATCGCGACCGCCCCATCCGCTTCCAACGCGCCTCATCTTCCGGTACTGGAAGCGGCAAGGGCTTAGCCATGATTCCACTTCCCGAACTCTTAAAACAACTCGATGGTCTCTATCAAACGGCGTTGAATCTCACGCGGAAAGCGGAAGAGCATTCGGACGATCTGGATCGGCAGATCACCTTTGAAGAAGCACGGGCTGCGATTTTAGAAGAGGCCAGTGTTTTTTTAAAAGCAATGGAGTTGCTCGTGGCCCAAACGGGGATAACGGCCGCACCGGCCGCGGAGATACAGCGGCTCATCACGTTAGCGGATCAGATCCGTTTGCTGGACCGGTCACGAAACGTCCGGTTTGAAGAAGCGTTGGCCGAAACCACACAGATGATGTGCGACCTCAATCGCGGGCGGCACGGCGTTA
Source organism: uncultured Nitrospirota bacterium (assembly GCA_964607665.1). GTDB lineage: Bacteria > Nitrospirota > Nitrospiria > SBBL01 > SBBA01 > CAZSME01. Next base: position 4,404 of record CAZSME010000103.1, read on the forward strand.
CGCAATATCAAAGAACCGCCGGGGTGGACAACTAAACGACTTCCTTGCAACGCCGTCATTCCGCAGTCGGCGTTCCGACCGGAAATGTTTAAGCCGGAATCCAGTAACCTTCGTGTATTTCCACTCTCTGAATCGTGGGCCCCTCCCCCCTCCCCCTCAGGGAAGGGGCCCAGTCCATCCGCATCATGGCTACTTCGGCTGTGCGACCGTTCGTAGATAGGGCTTGTGTGTCTTAAAGCCCTGCGGGTACTTCTTCTTGGCATCCTCATCCGAGACCGATGTCGGGATGATCACATCCTCTCCCTGTTTCCAATTCACCGGCGTGGCGACGGTGTGCTTTGCGGTCAGTTGTGCCGAGTCGAGCAGCCGCAGGACTTCATCGAAGTTACGGCCGGTGCTCATCGGATAGACGATCATCGCCTTCACCTTTTTGTCCGGCCCGATGACAAACACGGAACGCACCGTAGCATTATCCACCGCGGTCCGTTTCCCTTCCACGGCCTCCGCCGGAAGCATATCGTAGAGCTTGGCGACCTTAAGACCGGCATCGCCGATCAAAGGATAGTTGACCGCGTACCCTTGCGTCTCCTTAATGTCGTTACACCATTTTTCATGGTCGCTCACCGGATCCGCGGATAAACCGATCACCTTTGTGTTGCGTGCGTCAAATTCCGGTTTGAGGCGGGCCATATACCCCAGTTCCGTGGTACAAACCGGCGTAAAGTCCTTTGGGTGTGAGAACAGAATCGCCCACTTATCTCCAATCCACTGATGGAATTGGATCGTTCCTTCGGTTGTTTCTGCAGTAAAATCCGGCGCGATATCACCAATACGTACGGACATGTTT
>CAZSME010000104.1:0-5228 GCA_964607665.1 uncultured Nitrospirota bacterium
CTTCCCGTCCACCCTTCGGCCATGGCGATTGCGGCCAGCATCCCTTTGGCTTTATTGACCGTCTCGTCGTATTCCCGGTCGGGATCGGAGTCGGCCACAATCCCCGCCGCGGCCTGCACTGTCGCAATATTTTTGTCAATGATAATTGTTCGAATCGTAATACAGGTGTCCATATTCCCATCAAAACCAAAATACCCTACTGCACCCGCATAAACACCACGACATACCGGTTCCAACTCGTCGATAATCTCCATCGCCCGAATTTTAGGCGCGCCGGTGACCGTGCCGGCGGGGAAGCAGGCGGCAAACAGATCAAAGGCATCGTATTGCTTCTGTAATTGGCCCACCACATTCGAGACAATATGCATCACATGGGAATACCGTTCAATAACCATCAGCTCGGTGACCTGAACCGACCCATATTCCGAGACCCGCCCCAGATCGTTTCGGCCCAGATCAACCAGCATAATATGTTCCGCCCGTTCCTTGGGATCCGATAACAGCTCCTTTTCCATCGCCTCATCCTCATGAGGAGTCGCGCCACGGCGACGTGTCCCCGCGATCGGACGGGTCTCCGCGCGCCGTCCTTCCAATCGAACCAAAACCTCCGGCGAGGTGCCCACAAGATGCAGTTCGTCGAATTGCAAATAATACATATAAGGAGAGGGATTCACGCTACGCAACGCGCGATAGACCGTGAACGGATCGGTTTGCAACGGAATCGAAAAGCACTGCGAAAGCTGCACCTGAAAAATATCCCCGGCACGAATATACTCCTTCGCGGCCAACACCGATTTGATGTACGCCTCCTTGCTGATATTCGATTCGGCGGCAGGAACGCCACCCGACACCGTCTGTCCGTCAAGACCGCTCCCCCACTGGACTCCCCCCACATGCCGATCAAATCGCTCGGCGCAGGTGTTAATCTTCGCGACCGCGCAATCGTACGCCTCCTTGAGATTTCCATTCTCGATAAAGGCGTTAGAGACAATTTTGATTTTATGTTTGAGATTGTCAAAGATCAGAAACGTATCGGCGATCAAGAAAAAGCAGTCCGGGTAATCCGTTTTTTCCGACTTGAATTTTATCGGCTCAACATGGCGAACGGTTTCATATCCGATAAATCCAACGGCACCGCCTGAAAATCGGGGCAGGCCGTCTGTGGAAACCGGTTGAAATCGGGCCAGAACCGTTTTGATAACCTGCAACGGGTTTTGATGAAAGACCTCCCGTTTTTCCCCTTCGATGACCTCAACCGCATTTCCTCTGCCCACGATGATGATGGAGGGATTTGTGCCGAGGAAGGAGTATCGTGCCCATTTCTCGCCCCCCTCCACGCTTTCGAGGAGGTAGGCGTAAGGTCCTTCCTTGATCTTGAGGAAGGCCGACACGGGGGTTTCGGTATCGGCCAGGATTTCGCGATAGACGGAGACAAGATTCCCTTCTTTCGCCTTTTCGCAGAACTGTTCAAACGAGGGGGTAATCATGGCCGGGGTTGAAGAGATGGTCTTATCTTGTCTCTTATGCGACAAAGAGGATAATGCCCTTCAAAGCGGGTTGGATGGTTTGTTTTACGGCTCGATATATCATCTTGTTCCACTTGTATCACACGAGGAGATTCATGTCAAAATCACGCCTTGTCTCCCATGACGGCCCAAGCAGAATCGAGTATGTATGAGCCAGAGGCTCCGTTTTCTTGACAACGGCTTCGAGGTAATTTTACACTCCGTCCATTAGCAACGGAGGTATTGCTATGGTTCTTACTGCGGTGCTTATTCCAGCGCCAGAAGGCGGGTTTGTTGCTCTGAACCCCGAAACGGGAACAACCACTCAAGGCGAAACGCTTGAGGAAGCCCTCGCAAATCTTCGTGAAGCCACAGAGCTTTACCTTGAAGAATTTCCCATAACCTCTTCGGGACAGCCCCTCATTACGACCTTCGACGTGCAGACGCATGCCGCCTAAACTTCCGCGGATTTCCGGAATAGAAGCCGTTCATGCCCTTGAACGTTTAGGCTTTGTTGTTCTTCGTCAACGCGGAAGTCATATCATTATGCGACGGGGTTCCGTCGGTTGCGTTATTCCAAATCATCGTGAGGTTAAAATGGGCACACTAAACGGCGTCCTGAAACAGGCGGGAGTTCGCACCGAAGAATTTATTGAGGCCCTTCACAAATAAAACGGAACGGCTCCAACCCCTTCTACGCACTGTCCCTAAATAAAACGGCAACCCCTCTTTGCCCACCTGTTGACCTGTGATATACTCCCCCGTCGTTTGAGACCAATAGGGGATCGCTGTGAAACTGGTTGTTGGATTAGGAAACCCAGGGCCGGAGTATGAAGAAACAAAACATAATGTGGGGTTCTGGGTTATTGATCTCTTTTGCAAGAAATATAAGATTCCCCTTTCGGGCAAAACGGGGAAAAGCATCATCGGTCGCTGGACCGGATCACCCCCGCGGCCTCCGCTACCCAATGATGATCTTATCTTAGCGAAACCGACAACCTTTATGAACCGATCCGGAGAAGCGGTGCGGGCCCTTCTTAAAAAATTTCAACTTTCGCTGTCCGATCTTATTGTGGTTCAAGACGACATGGATATGGACTGCGGCCGCGTCCGGATCCGCACCGAAGGACGCGCCGGAGGACATCGAGGGATTGCGTCGATTATCGAGCAGGCCGGTTCCAATCAGTTTATCCGGCTTAAGATCGGCATTGGCCGAGACCCCAATCAGGATCCGTCCGATTATGTCTTAACCCCATTTTCCAAAGAAGATAAAGGGCAGGTCTTAATCGGTGTGCAACGGGGCGTGGAGATTCTTCCATTGCTGCTTTCCGGAAAAATCCCGGAAGCGATGAACCGGGCCCACATACGATGAAGCTGAGCTGCGGCATTGTCGGGCTTCCGAACGTTGGAAAGTCCACCCTATTTAATGCGTTAACCCGAACCGCTAACGCGGCGGTGGCCAACTATCCGTTCTGCACGGTGGACCCCAACGTCGGCGTCGTGGCGGTCCCCGATGAACGAATTGAAAAACTCACGGCCCTCTATCACCCTAAAAAAACAACGCCCACCTATATCGAATTTGTCGACATTGCCGGACTAGTCAAAGGGGCCTCCACGGGAGAGGGCCTGGGGAATCAATTCCTGGGGCATATCCGTGAGGTCGCCGCGATTGTCCATATCGTTCGCTGTTTCGACGACCCTGACATCATTCACGTCAACGGAAAGGTCGACCCCGTCGGTGATATTGAAATAATCGAGACGGAGTTGATCCTGAAAGACCTCGATTCGGTGGATAAACGACTCTCTCGCGTTGAGAAGAAGTCCCACTCCGGCGATAAAGAGGCACAGAGCGAAAAGGCGCTACTGCTTCGGATCAAAGAGCGGCTCTCCGCAGGAAAGGCGGCGCGCGGGATGCCCTTTTCGGAAAAAGAGGCGCCGATCGTCCAGGAATTATCGTTATTGACGATCAAGCCGGTTCTTTATCTTGCGAATGTTTCCGAGGGGGATGCGGAATCGGGAAATCGCTACTCGGAACAGGTGTGTGAGATCGCAAAACGCGAGGGAAACGGTGCAATTTTGATGAGCGGGAAGATCGAGTCCGAAATCGCGGCGTTATCTCCCGAAGAGGGGGCGATGTTCCTAAAAGAGCTGGGGATTTCGGAATCGGGCCTGCCCCGCCTTATTCGGGCCTCTTATGAAATGTTGGGGTTGATCACCTTTTTCACCGTGGGAGAAGATGAGGTGCGCGGCTGGACGATCCCGAAAGAGACGCGGGCGATTGATGCGGCCGGGGAAATCCATTCGGATATTCAACGCGGGTTTATCCGGGCGGAGATTACGAGCTACCCAGACCTCATCCGAGAGCGATCGCAACAAGCGATCAAAGAAAAGGGGCTTCTTCGGTTGGAAGGGAAAGAGTACCGGATGCAGGACGGCGACTGCGTCTACTTCCGGTTTAACGTGTAACGGCTTATCGTTAATGGATAGTCAAAGCCCCGCAAAAAAAGTGTCGCATCCGGAGTTGGCATCCGGGCGGTGGTATTCGCTTTCGTTGGCCGAACAGTTGGGCCATGTCGGCAGTGAGGTGAGTCGGGCCGTTCGTCGGGAGGAAAAGAAAGACCTGCTCTATGAAAAGGCGGTGTCGCGGGCCTTTGAGCTTTTGGACCTGACCCTGGGCGACCCGCGATGGCGTCATCGCTTAAAGGAGTTGGTCCGGGTTCGTGAGGTTATGGCCGACGCCATTTTGGGCGGCCCGTTATATGGCAGCCGGCTTGCCGATCTGAATCGCTATTTTTTTTATTTCGCGTTGGCCGCCCGTTCCCAGACTTCTCAGAAACACGAATAATATGCTCCACCTGTTCCTGTCCAAATTGGGTTTTTGAAAGTTTAATTGCCGGAATGGCGTGCAACATACTGACGAAGCACGCCATTCATCCGCGATTGCCAGCCTTCACCCGTGGCCTTGAAATAAGCAACAACCTCTGGGCTATAGCGTACGGACACAAGCAGCTTCTTGTGTTCTAATTTAGGCCGACCACGCAGCCCTCCCATTGGGACCATCGCTTTAAGTTGTTTTAATGTAAGTGGCTTTGCATCAGGATCACTCTTAGCCGCAGCGGTAATAGATTTGTCCTCGGATGTCGTCGGCATCCGAACAACAGACCTAAAATTAGAAACTTTCGACATAGTGTTTTACCTCCCGGCGGTTAGCACGGCGCAGACTAATAATCCTTTGTACATCTCCACGCATTACAAACGCCACGTAGTATAGGATTTTGTTCTTTGGAGCAAGTGCAATCATCCGCGCCTCATCGTATTCAAACCGATTATCTACCCATACCCATGCCGCCTCCCAATCAAGCTCACTGGCCAAGGACAGGGAGACACCATGCTTCTCCCGATTTATTGAATCCTTGGTTACATCAAACTCAATTCGCATCTTTTATTATTGTAGCTACAATAAATCCAGATGTCAATGGGAGGAATTGACTGGAAGCAGGCACAACATTGTTAATAACATTCCTCTTCGCTTGGGGGTCGGTAACACCTTTTACTCCCCTCATTAGTTAAGGAGGGGTGCGACCCCTGCGGGGGTTGGTGTGGTCTTTCTTCCCTAATCGAGGGATCCATCGGGATTGAGGGCGGCCATACGGTCCACAGTGGAGGACTGGTAAGAGGTGAAGAAGCCTGCGGCATAGATATCCCCCGATCCATCTGTGGCGG
>CAZSME010000105.1:0-5172 GCA_964607665.1 uncultured Nitrospirota bacterium
TAGCCTATATCAATATAAGCAACTGTTTATTAATTATTATTTATAGTTCTCACGTAACGAACAATCTTCCATGCCTCGTCTTCAGTAATCATCCGGGGAACATAAGAAAACATCCCCGTTTGCGGGACCCCATTTTTAATAGACCAGAAGATTTCTCCGTCAGTTCGAAGCGTCTGGAAGGTGGGATCGGTCAAGTCACGCGGTGGAGGATTAAGCATCACACCCCCTTCTCCATCCCCACGTCCCTCTTTACCATGACAGATATAGCAGTTCCCTTTCCCCAGATAGAGCGCCGCGCCACTCGCGATAACATCTTCCGATACCGGTATCGGGTTTTCAATGGCCCGGGCCTCCGAAGGGGCGCGGGGCCGCGTGATATCGGCCGCTGCAATTTGAGGATCGACTGCGTCCGGGACCACACTGGTGGTGATCAGATAGGTCACCATCCAAAAAAAGCCAATCATCAATCCGACGGTCGCGAAGATTCGAATCGGATTCATGCGACCTCTTTTTTAGCTTCTTCCCAGAGACGATTCATTTCCTCCAACGAAAGAGAGGCAATCCCCGCATCTCCGGCGGCAAGTTCTATTTTCTTAAACCGCTCCGTAAAGCGAGTAACGGTTTTTCGGAGTCCCTCTTCGGGATTGACCTTGAGAAGTCGGGCGACATTCACAATCGAAAATAGAAGATCGCCCACTTCCGCTTCCAATGCCTCCGGATCCCCTTCCGTGAGGGCCGCCTTGATCTCCTGTATCTCTTCTTCTATTTTAGGAAACGCCTCCTGCGGTGTCTTCCAATCAAAGCCGACACGCGACGCCTTGGCCTGCACCTGATGCGCGCGAAGCAACGCCGGCAATGTCTTGGGCACCCCATCTAAAACAGACTTGGGATTCCCCTTTTCCCTTCCTTCCTGTTTCTTTAACTCCTCCCACCGGTTAATCACTTCCTTGGCTGTTGGAGCAGCATCAGCCGGAAGCGGCCCGGCCCCCGCAGGGGCCGCCGCAAAGACATGGGGATGACGTCGTGTCATTTTATCCGCGCATAATTTCAAAACCATCTCGATATCAAATTCCCCTTTTTCTTTTGCAATCTCGCTATGAAACAGCACCTGAAAGAGAAGGTCTCCCAGCTCTTCACATAGAAGCTGTTTGTTCCCCGAGTCGATTGTCTCTAACACCTCATACGCTTCTTCAATCAGAAACGGCTTTAGCGATTCCGGCGTCTGTTCACGATCCCAGGGGCATCCCCCCTCCCCGCGCAACCGTTTCATCACTTCTACGAGCTGATCAAACGCAATCGACATAATTAAATCTCTCAAGATGGCTTAACAATGCGCTCTCTATGATGGGCTCCAAGGCTGGATTTATAGCATAAGTAGAGGGTCGAAATCTTCCTCTACTCCGTGAGGTGAAGGTCGTCGACGGCGAGGGTTGCACGCGCGCCTTTTGAGGAAAGACCGATACCGGAACGAAATCGCGAGGGCACGTTACTACCCGGATCCCAGCTTGTTCGACCCTGCTCTATCCCATCCAGATAAAGCACCGCAGTCGTCTCTCGCGTCCCAATCCTAAGGAGAGAAAGGGTCCACGTTTTCCAGATATTTTGATCAACCACCGTGGGACTGCTCACGCCCGAAACGGTCCCGTCTGCCTTTTTATAGGCGATCCCGGCAAAAAGTGTCCCCGCACTATTGTATATCCGCGCGGCGGCCACCAGATCGGAACCGCCTAAAAAATGGAGTGGATAAACCGCTTGTTGATCACCAAGCATAAGCGTCATCGGATCAACCCAGGACGCCGCCTTCCACTCGAACCGACCGGACGGCAACGTCGCCTCGATTGCGGCCCGCTGCGTAGCCGCCTCGGTGGAAGAGGCATCCGTGGCAATCATTCCTCGAGAACCGCCATGCGCCGCGGAGGGATCGTTGAGCACGGTTGTTCCCGCACCCGAAAGACTCGTGACCGATGTCCACCCCGTCGGCGGCATCAATCCGTCTTCAAAATCTACCGTAACATTAAAAGCCGCTTGGGTCGGAACCGCAATGGGACTGCTTGTTACGACTCTCCCCCCCACATCAATGACCCGTGCGATAAGCGTGTCACATGTTGGCGGCAGGTTTCGAACCAGGATGCCATAATGAAGATCGGGGCGACCGTCGGCAATCATGTTCGAAGTTTGGTACCCCTCTACACCGATATCGTTGACATAGATGTAGTCATCGCCGATGGTATCGTTAATCGTTGTTTTATCATTGAGGTCAATAACACGGGTGGCAAGAGGTGTTTCTCCGCTCATTAGATCAACTTCGACCCGCTGCAAGTCGCCCTCCCGCTTGTTGTGTGCACCAAAGCGAAGCCGTACCGCCATTAGGCCGTCTTTTACATTGGCGCGATCAAACACCGGCGCGGTGAAGTTCGGAGTATCCGTATAGGGAAGATAGCGAAGAGGATGAACGCTGTTGATTTCTTTCGCCCCCCCTTTTCGTAACTCAAAATGAAGATGCTTATAGGTGGCGTTATCGGATCCCGCCGTTCCGAGAACTTGCCCCTGAGTCACGTTTGCCCCAACGGTGACCGCGCTATCAATACTTTCAAGATGGAGATACACCGCATAGAGAAGCCCCTCGTTTGGGTCGTTGAGCTCAAGAACGACGTGCCGTGAGCGGTATCCGTCGGTACCGCCGGGACCCGCACGATAGATGGTACCACCACGGACTGCGTAAACGGGCGTTGCCGTTTCCGGAGGCGCGGGCAGATCGATTCCGTCATGGAAGTCCCACTTGGAATAATTAATCCGAGGACCAAACGAGGTATTCATTTCGTCTGGCGTTGTGCTGGCGCTCAATGGCCAGATATATGAAGAGGGGGGGGACGGAATTGGCGACACAACATCGGTTCCGGGTACGGCTGTCTCTGTGTCCGTTGGCGACACCGGCGGAGTTAACGGCGGTTCTGTTGTATCGGGCACAACGGGCAGTTCGGTCTCTGTGTCCGTTTCGGATACCGTTTCATTCGTCGGTTCCGAAGGCGGGCTTGAGGGGCTTCTCTTACAAGAGATGAGTACGGTGAGAATGAGTAGCAAGAGAAGTACACTGGATTGAACTTTCATGAAAGGGCTCCTACTTTGTAGTAATCTATTTTTCTGGATATTTACGACTTCAGCCTCTCTCCTTCGAGTATATCATCCATCTTGCTTTTAATGATATCGCAACACCACTATTTGTTTTAGGCTATTTTTATGGTATATCTCACCCCTTATTTGAGCGTCGTTTGTTATAAACAACGGGAGATATAAAAATGCAGAACGTTCGTTTCATCGGATTGATCATGATGTTTGTATGGCTGGCAGGGTGCGGGAATGCGGTTGAGGAGGCCATCAGTTCCGAGATCCATCCCCAAACCAATCCCGGAACGACGATTATGCTAACAGACGATGAAAAGGGCCTACTGAATGCCCACAATGAAGAACGGGCGCTCTACCCTGGAGTCGGCCCCCTTCAGTGGTCGCCCGAACTTGCAAAGTTCGCACAGGAATGGGCCGGCATTCTGTTGGAAAAAGATAAATTGGAACATCGTAGCCGGGAGGACCGATGTGATAAAGATAAAACCGGTCAGGAGGTCTGTGTGGGTGAAAACCTTTGGACAGGATCAAGCTCGAACCCAACAAAAATCTTCCCGGTAAAAGAGATGGTGGGGGCATGGATTGCCGAAAAAGCCGATTATCACTACAACGAAAACACCTGTACCCCCACAAAAGTTTGCGGTCATTTTACGCAAGTGATCTGGAAGAACTCGACGCGTGTTGGGTGCGGTCAGGCGAGAAAAGAAAGTCCGACCGGGGTAAAGGTGGTGATGGCATGTAACTACTCGCCTTCCGGAAACTTTGTCGGACAGAGGCCTTATTAGCAGATTGGCAAAGATCCTTCACACCCTTTTGATCGAGAAGCTGATCTTTGGCGGAAGTGGCCTGGCCCATCATAACGGCAAGGCCGTTTTTGTCCCGATGACCCTCCCCGGTGAGGTCGCAGACGTTGAGATCGTCCGTGACAAGAAAGACTACTCCGAAGGAGTCGTACATCAACTGCTGACCCCTTCACCCGAACGGTGTATCCCGCACTGCCCCGTATTCGGCGTCTGTGGTGGCTGTCAGATACAACACCTCACGGCAGAAACACAACGCCGCCATAAAACCGAAATCGCCAATGAATTTATCGCGCAGATTCGGCAGTCCGAGCCATTTGTCCACCATCCGACCCTCTCCTCTCCCTCCCCGCTTCATTACCGATTGAGGGCGCAACTGGCGATACAAAATGGCCAGATTGGATTTTATCGAAAAAGAAGTCATGCGATTGTCCCGATTACGGCCTGTCCCTTACTCACGCCTTCGTTGAATATGGTACTGGCCTTTCTGTCGGGGGAAGGGATGCCCTTTTTAACAAAAATCTCCGAGGTGGAGATTCAAGGAACCGATGCCGGGGAGATGTTGATTATCCTGACGGGTCATGGATTCTCGCCCGATAAGATGCGGGCTTTCTTAGAGTCGGCAATGGCCGCGCTCCCCGCGCTATCCCTTCGGGGGATCATTGTATATGACCGGGGAAAAGGGGTTGCTCTGGGAGAGGATTATCTGACCTACACCGTACGGGGAAAGACGATGCGGGTAAGTCATCGTTCCTTTCTGCAGGTCAATGGAGCGATGCACAACCTGTTAATCGAAACAATTCTTCAGTGGGCCGATGCTCAAAATAGTAAATGGCTGGAGCTGCATGCCGGAGCGGGGATGTTCACATTCCACCTTGCGGAACAGACGGAGTCACTCACCAGCATTGAGGCCCATCCTGAAGCGGTCAAAGATGCCCGCGTCAATCGGGCCGCGGCAGGGATTAAAAATGTGCGACTGCTAACCGGTCCGGCAGAAAAACTTCTGTCCCGTTTTTCTGCCGGCGAGTTCACACACCTGTTATTAGACCCTCCCCGAGAAGGGATTACAAAAAAAGAGATCGCAGAGATTGCCCGGATTTCGCCCAAACAGATACTCTATCTTTCCTGTCATCCTCCAACACTGGTGCGGGATATTCGCGCCTTGCACACAGAAGGATACCGGATGCGACGGATACAGCCGTTTGACCTCTTCCCACAAACCGGCCATCTGGAAATGTTGGTCGAGCTGACC
>CAZSME010000106.1:0-5138 GCA_964607665.1 uncultured Nitrospirota bacterium
CGGAGCGGCGCGGTTGATGTGGTGGTCGTCGATTCGGTCGCTGCGTTGGTCCCACGCGCGGAGATTGAAGGGGAGATGGGAGACAGCCATATGGGGCTTCAGGCGCGGCTGATGTCACAGGCATTGAGGAAACTCACCGCGGCGATTGCAAAATCAAAAACAACCGTCATCTTTATCAATCAGATTCGAATGAAAATAGGCGTGATGTTTGGTAACCCGGAAACCACCCCCGGCGGAAACGCGTTAAAATTCTACGCATCGGTCCGTCTGGATGTGCGCCGGATCGAATCCATTAAAGATGGCCAAGAGGTCCGAGGAAATCGTATTCGCGTAAAAGTGGTCAAAAATAAAGTGGCACCCCCGTTTCGTCAGGCCGAATTTGATATCCTGTTTAATGTAGGGATTTCCAAGTGGGGTGAAATCCTTGATCTGGGGGTGGAGAAGAAGGTGGTGGAACGAAGCGGGGCGTGGTACGCCTTCAAAGGGGAAAAACTGGGGCAAGGAAGAGATCAGTCGATCACGTTTCTAAAAGAAAACCCCGCCACAGCCCTCGCCATCGAGCAGCTCCTTCGTGTATCAGGACCGGCACCGGAAGGGGCCTGAAAAAGGCGGGGGACGTAGGGGCCGTCAGGAGTTTGGATGGAACTGAATATCGACGCGTTACTGAAGGAATCGATTGGGGCAAATTCCTCGGACCTTCACGTTAAGGTGGGATGCCATCCGATGATTCGGGTCGGAGGCCGCCTCTTCGCGTTAGACCACTATCCAAAGATGTCGAAAGACGACATCCTGGCGTTGGTCGATGGAATGCTCACCCCCGCGCAAAAGGAAAAGTTCAAAGGGAAGCTCGAGTGTGATTTTGCTTATAGCCGATCGGGGCTGGGGCGATTCCGGGTCAATCTCTTCCAGCAGCGTGGAACCCCGGGGATGGCGTTTCGTATTGTTCCCGCAACGGTTTTATCGCTTGAATCGTTGATGATTCCGACGGTCGTCGAGACGTTGGCCGCAGAGACGCGCGGTCTGGTTCTGGTCACCGGAACCACAGGGAGCGGAAAGTCAACAACATTGGCCGCGATGATCGAACAAATTAATACGCGCCGCGCCTGTAACATTATCACGATTGAGGACCCCATCGAGTATCTGTTCCACGACAAAAAAAGCATTATCAGCCAGAGGGAGGTTGGGCCGGACACCGAATCGTTCAGCATCGCGCTGCGTTCCGCGCTTCGGCAGGACCCGGACGTTATTTTAGTCGGTGAGATGCGTGACTTTGAAACGATTCAGACCGCATTGATTGCCGCGGAGACCGGTCATCTTGTCTTTTCCACGCTTCACACGCTGGACGCGGTGGAGACGATCAATCGGATTATCTCCGTATTCCCCCCCTATCATCAAAAACAGGTTCGCGTTCAAATGGCATCCGTATTAGCAGGGATTATCTCGATGCGGCTGGTTCCCCGCGCAACCGGAAAAGGCCGTGTCCCGGCGGTGGAAGTCATGGTTTCAACGGCATCGATCCGGGACGCGATTATGGACCCGGACAAAACCCGGCGGATTCACGATCTGATTACGGCGGGGCGATCTCAATATGGGATGCAGACGTTTGATCAATCCCTGCACGATCTTTGTAAAAAGGAACTGATCACGTTTGAAGAGGCGATGAAGTGGTGCAGTAGCCCGGCCGATTTTCAACTCAAGGTCAGTGGAGTAGAAATGACCAGTGACAGCTGGGGCGATGTGCAGCAACAGGCAAAAAAAGTTTCGGTCGTGCCGCCACTCTCACCCCCCCCACCGGCTCGACCCGTTCCACCGGCGGGCGCAGGGCCAACCCGCCCCGGCCCAAGTAGTCCAAGTAAGGTTAGCCCGCTTGGCCGATAATCATCGATAATAATGTTGAGGCGGAGAGGGTGACAATCGAATCCCTCTTCGGATAGAATAGGGCCTCTTTTGTGGAGGGGTTGGGCCCTGTGCAATAGAACCTTATGAACCCCGCCAGGTCCGGAAGGAAGCAACGGTAAATAGGCTCTTCTATGTGCCGCAGTCAGCCTGGCCTCTCCACAAAAGAACAGGGCACCTCTAATAACCTACTGCGCGACCCCATTGCCGCGTTGCGCGGTGCTCGGAATCACAGCGTACATTGCGGTTCCTGTGCGCCGTAGCGCACAGCACTTGGGTCGCTCGTGACGGTTATTAGAGGTGCCCAACAGATTATCAATCACGCGATGAACGCAAAACCGGTGGGCCCGGCCTCTTAAATGGATTTTCATGTTTCGGCGCGCAAGTGGCGACCTCAAACCTTTGAAGAGGTCATTGGACAGGACCATGTGGTCCAGGTCTTGAGAAACGCTATTTCCCAGGGATCGGCCCAGGCCTACCTCTTCTCCGGCATTCGAGGAACCGGCAAGACCAGCGTGGCCCGTATTCTGGCCAAAGCCTTAAACTGCCCTGATACCGAAAAACGTCCCTGTAACACCTGTCCTTCCTGCATGGAGATTACGGAAGGCCGTTCGGTCAATGTCGTTGAGATCGATGGCGCGTCCAATACCTCGGTTGACGATATCCGAGACCTGCGTGAGACCATCCAATATCTACCCTTGCGCGGAACCCACAAGGTCTACATTATTGATGAAGTGCATATGCTCTCCACATCAGCGTTTAATGCCCTTCTCAAAACGCTCGAAGAGCCTCCTGCACATCTTGTTTTTATTCTGGCAACAACGGAGGCGCATAAAATTCCCGCCACCATTTTGTCACGATGTCAGCATTTTACGTTTCGCCGGATTGCCCGAACGGAAATCGAAGCACGACTGCGGAAGGTCGCGTCTGACCGGGGAGTCGAGCTTGCCGATCGCGCCCAAACCTTTATCGCCCGTGTCTCGGAAGGCAGCCTCCGGGATGCCCTCTCCCTCTTGGATCAGGCGATTGCTTATAGCGGAAAAACTATTACGGAAGAGTCGCTTTCAACCCTTCTGGGGCGGGCCGCAAGCTCGCTGTTTCACCGTCTCATCCTTGGTATTCATCAAAAAGACGCGAAGGGACTGCTTGTTTTGGCACGTCAGGTCGAACAGCAGGGGTACGACTTTCGCCAACTCCTCGCAGACGGGATGGAACACTTAAGAAATATCATTGTGATGCAGAATGTGGCGGGGGGGGAGGAAAGAGGGCTGGTGGATCTGCCGGATGAAGAGCTCAAAGAGATTCAATCGGCCGCGACCCTTTTTTCAAAAGAGGCGATGCAGCGCCTCTTCGCGCTTTTTGCAACGCTGCAGGAGGAGACACGCAACGCGCCCCGCCCCTATCTTCTTTTTGAAGTGACCTTGATGAAGGCGGTGATGCTGGCCGATCTTCAGCCGATTGAAAAAATCATGGAACGGATCGCGGCCTTAACAACGGGAACAGGTATTTCTGAGACAGTCCCCCAACCCCAAAACAAGGCAACGGCTCCAATAAACACAACGCCTAAAAGCGCGCCGATTCCTGTTCTGGAGACAGCCGGGAAAATAGAGACATCACCCCGATCACCCGAGCCCATCCCCTCGCGGAAGGATAACGAATGTTGGCAAAACTTTCTAAAGGGGGTACGGGAAGGGCGTCCGAATCTGGCCTCCTATCTTGCGCAGGGAACACTTCTTGATATCGAAAAACAAAAACTCAAGATCGGGTTCCCGTCCGAAAGCTCTTTTTTGATTTCTTTAATTCAAAAGGAGGAAAATAAACGATGGTTGCAGTCCCTTTCAAAAAACTATTTTAACCGGGAGATGCAGATGGTTCTGGTTCCAATGCCGGAACCCCATTTGGAAAAAGAAACCGACTCGGACCCGTTAGTGCAGGAGGCATTAAGGGTATTTGGTGGAACAATCGTTCAAACAAAGGAGCTATAATGTCGAACAAAAAAATTCTGGGAGATATTCTCAAACAGGCGCAGGCCATTCAGGAGCGCGTGGCGTTGCTGCAAGAGGAGGCGGCACAAAAAACGGTTGAGGCCTCATCGGGAGGCGGGATGGTCACCGTTCGAATGAATGGAAAACAGGCCCTGCTTTCGGTAATCATTGATCCTGAGATTGTAAAGTCGGGTGATGTGGAAATGCTGCAGGATTTGATTGCCGCGGCGGTGAACGAAGGGGTACGAAAGAGTCGGGACCTCTTGGCAGAGGAGATAAAAGCATTAACCGGCGGGGTGCAGATTCCGGGGATATTTTAAGTTAATGGGCCTGCCCTTGGGCAGCCACAGGGGGCCGCCCCGACCCCATAATCGATGGATAAAAAATCGGTTTTTGATCACTTGATTGAGCAGTTGATGGAACTGCCCGGGGTCGGGCGGAAGACCGGAGAGCGGTACGCCTTTTTTATTTTAAAAATGCCACGCGACGCGGCCCGGGAAATCGGCCAGGCGATTTTGGATGCCCGGGAGAAGATTTTCTATTGCAAAATCTGCAATAACCTCACCGAGGAGGAGACCTGTCGTATCTGCTCAAACGGCGCGCGCGACCCGCAACGGATCCTTGTGATAGAAGAATCGAGCACGTTATTCGCCATTGAAAAATCGGGTGAATATAAAGGGCTCTACCATGTGCTGCATGGCACCTTCTCTCCGTTGTCCGATGACGGAGACACGGCGGCAATCCAAGGTCTATTGGAACGGGTTCGAAGGGGAGTCAACTTTGGCACGTTAGAGGTCATTCTGGCCACCAGCCCCAACATGGATGGCGAAGCCACCGCGCTTTATCTCACCCGGCTGATTAAACCGTTAGGGGCGAAGGTCACCCGTATTGCCTGCGGCATCCCCGCCGGCAGCGATATTGAGTATGCCGACGAGGTAACGCTGGTTAAATCGCTGGAAGGCCGCCGAGAGGTTTAATACAAACGTGATAATTATTGTTGCCTTTATTCTTTTATTGTAGGGGCAGGCCCCTGTGCCTGCCCTGGGCGGCCACGGGGGGCCGCCCCTACAAAAATGTATCAATTCTTTTTGCGTTTGCGTTAATAACCGTATTGTTGCAAAATCGTCTTCCCCTTTCCAACAGTGATAAATCGGACAAACGTTCTTGCCGCCTCCGGGTAACGACTTTTTTTCAAAATCACGCCAACCTGTTTTAAGGACGGATGCGTATCCGTCGGAATCGGCCAGTATCTTCCAG
>CAZSME010000107.1:0-5088 GCA_964607665.1 uncultured Nitrospirota bacterium
GGTGGGGACCTCTTTAGAGACCCGGTACAAGATGCCCGCCGCCCCCCAATTCATCAAAAGCGAGGAGCCCCCATAACTAATGAACGGGAGCGAAAGCCCCTTGGTCGGCAGCAACCCCGTAACCACCCCCATATTCATCAAGGCTGGCATGACAATCAACAGGGTTGTGCCCATGACCAACATTTGCGCAAACGGCTCATGCAGACGGCTGGCGATCTGGGCCCCTTTCCAGAGGAGAAAGACAAAGAGGCCAATGACAAGAAAGGTCCCCATCAGACCAAACTCTTCACCAATGACCGAAAAGATGAAGTCGGTATGGGGCTGTGGGAGGAAAAAGAGTTTCTGTCGTCCCTCTCCAAGTCCCACGCCAAACGGCCCGCCGCTTCCCAATGCGATATACGATTGGTTGATCTGAAACGATTTCGCCGGCGGGTCCGTTAACGGGTTGATGTAGGTCTTGACCCGCTGCAACATGTAGGGGAACAGGCTGAGCGAGATCGTGACAAATAACGCGGTGAAAAAGAGCAGCCAGCCGAGATGCCGAAACGAGGCCCCCCCGATAAAGAGGAGCACCCCCGACAGGATCAGAATGGTGAGCGTGGTCCCCAAATCGGGCTCCACCCAAATCACGAGACAAAGAAGCCCAATCACAATCAGCACCGGCCCCAAGCCTCGAACAAAATCGGACAGGGTTTCGCCCTTCTTTGAGATGGCGTGGGCCAGATAGACCACCGCGAACAGCTTGGCCATCTCCGACGGCTGAAAACTGATGGAACCCCATCGAATCCATCGCTGCGCCCCGTTGATCTCGCGTCCAAAGAACAGAACAAAGAGCAGCAGCGCGAAGATGATCCCGGTCATCGGCATGAGCCACTCCCGCAAGCGGCGATACGGGGTCTGCGCGAGAAAGAGAAAGAGGCCAATCCCTGCCGCAGTCCAGAGGAGTTGTCTTTTTAAAAAGTAGGTGGAATCGGCGTGCTGTTTCCAAGCCAGTGCCGAACTGGAACTATACACCATGACCAATCCCAAGACGCAGAGGGAGAGAATGAGGGCCAACACCCCTTTATCCCCCGGCCGCTTGGCCCGTTCTTTTTCGTCCCGGCCGGAAACGATATCGTCTCCAACTTCAATGTAGGAGGTCTTCATCTTTTACGACAGCTCCATCACCGCTTGCTGAAACACCTGTCCGCGATGCCGGTAATTATCGAACATATCAAAACTGGCGCAGCCGGGAGAAAGCAGCACAACATCCCCCGGCGCGGCCGACGCGGCCGCAATCAACACCGCCTCTTTCATCGAACGAACCCGTTCGATCCCCGGATGACCGCGGAAACAATCGGCCATCTTCTCCAACGCGTCGCCCATCAGGATCAACCGTTTCACCTTTCGCAATACGATCTCCTTCAGCGGGGTAAAATCGGACTGCTTATCCAATCCGCCCGCGATTAAAATAATCGGACGATCGATCCCTTCCAGCGATTTCATCACCGCGCCCACGTTGGTTCCCTTTGAGTCATCGATATAGTGGACCCCCTTGACCTCTCGAACCGGCTGCATCCGATGAGGGAGACCGGAAAACCGGGTCAGCACACGAACGATCGCTTCGCGAGAGGCCCCCGCTAAAAGGGTGATCGCGACCGCCGCCATGACGTTTTCCAGATTATGCGTTCCGAAAAGTTTGAGCCGGCGCTGTTCGATGATCGGTTCCTTTTCCCCCAACAGACTGGAGACGATCATCCCCTCTTCCGCGTAAACGCCGCGCCATCGACGGGTCGCGTGAGGAGAGGGCGGGGAGGAACGGGTTGGCGGAATCGGGGCGTTCTGACTGAAATAAACGGTAACCCCCTTGAGCAGACCGGGAGATACGGCCCCCACCGATTCACCGGACCCTGTGTTATTCATGTTGTCCGCGTTGATCACCGCATAATCCATTCGGGTCTGATTTTCGAAAATCCGGTTTTTAATCGCGCGATAATTTTGCAGGGTGCCATGGCGATCGAGGTGATCGTCTGTCACATTCAGCAGTGCCGCGATTTTGGGCTTAAAGGTGCGGATCGTTTCCAACTGGAAGGAGCTGATCTCCGCCACGATGAAATCAAACGGCTGAAATGCGGCCAGCGAAAGCGGTGTTCCGATGTTTCCTCCCAAAAAAACGTTTCGGCCATCCTCTTTCAGCATCTCCGAGACCAACGTGGTGGTGGTGCTTTTTCCGTTGGTGCCGGTAATCGCAATCACCGGCGCGGTGAGAAACCAGGAGGCCAGTTCAACCTCCCCAATCACCGGTATTTCAGCGGTGGCCAGTTCGGACATGGGCAGTCGCGAAAGGGGCACGCCGGGGCTAACCACGATCAGCTCGGCAGAAAGAAGGTCCTCCGTGCTCCGTTGGCCCAGATGAAACTCGATGGGATACTCCGCTTTCAGAGCGGTCAGTCCGGAGGGCCGATTTTTCTGTTCGTCATCCACGACGAGGACCTTCGCGCCCTGTCCTGCCAACAGGGCCGCCGCGGCCTCCCCGCTTTGACCCAGCCCCACAACTGTTACCCGTTTCTTTTCCAGATTCATACTAATACGCATTTTATTTACAGGGGCTCACGTCGCCCCTCACAGGGGTCGTTTTTCAGCGGCCCAACGAGGCCGCTTCGTTCGCGGGCGGCCGGGCCGCCTACCGCAACTTCAGTGTGCTCAAACTCACTAATGCCAGGATGATCGACATAATCCAAAATCGGACAACGATTTTCGGTTCCTGCCATCCCAAAAGCTCAAAGTGATGATGAATCGGCGCCATCAACAAAACCCGTTTGCCTCGCCACTTGAATGAGGCGACCTGAAAGATCACGGAAAGGGCCTCAATAACGAAGATGCCGCCGACCAACACCAGCAGCAACTCATGTTTGGAAATCACCGCGACGGTTCCCAGCGCCGCGCCGATCGGAAGCGATCCGATATCGCCCATAAAGACCGACGCAGGATAAGCGTTAAACCAGAGAAAGCCCAGCGCCGCCCCAACCAGTGCACCGCATAAGACCGAAAGTTCTCCGGCCCCTTCGATATAGGGAATCAGCAAATATTCGGAAAGCGGCTTATGTCCGGTAACATAAGAAACGATCATGTAAGATACCGCGGCCACAATAATCGGGCCGATGGCGAGGCCGTCCAAGCCATCGGTAAGATTCACCGCATTGGACGCCCCCACAATGACCAAAACGGCAAACAGGATATAGAGCGGGCCGAGATCCGGCGTAAGATTTTTGAAAAACGGGACCGAGAGGCGGCTGGCATACGCGTCGGAAAAATAGATCCCAATGGCCGTCATCGCGGCCGCGGCAACCTGAAGCGAGAACTTGTACCGCGGAAGAAGTCCCTTCGCATTCTTTCGAACACATTTGAGGAAATCGTCCCAGAATCCGATCGCGCCAAACGTGGCCGTGGCAAAGAGGGTGAGCCAGATATAGCGATTTGTTAAATCGGCCCAGAGCAGTGTCGCGGTGAACAGGGTGCCGAGGATCAGGAGGCCTCCCATGGTGGGCGTGCCCGATTTTTTGGCGTGGGATGCCGGCCCGTCATCCCGTATCTGTTGTCCCATTTGATAATCCGCTAAAAGCGCCGTGACCTGCTTTCCAATCAGTAAGGTCAATGCCAACGCGGTTAATGTCGCGTAGATCGTTCGAAACGTAATGTAACGAAACACGTTCAGGAACGAAACCGCTTCATGGAACGGATAGAGAAGATGGTACAACATTAGACGAGACGGCCCTCCTTCAGCGTTTCGAGTAATCGTTCCATTTTCATTCCGCGCGATCCTTTGATTAACACAACGTCCCCCTCTTGAATTTCGTTCGCCAGGTTGACCTCCTCCGCGCTTTTATAGAGCGTGATTGCCTTTTTGGACATTCCTCCCTCCGCGGCCCCGCGCGCGATCGCCTCGGCATAATGCCCCACCGCGATTAACCGATCCAGCTTGTTCTGGGCAATGAGGCCGCCCAAGTCACGATGCGCCTTTTCAGCGGCCTTGCCCAGTTCCAACATATCCCCCAGAACGGCCACGTTTCGGGAGGCCGGACCCAGCGTGATGAGTGTTTGCAATGCCGCTTTCATTGAGCCTAAGTTCGCGTTGTACGCATCCAATAACAGGGTCGCGCCGGCGATCTTAATGACCTCGCCTCGTAACGGAACAGGACGAATCTCGCGCAACGCTTCGCGGATTTCATCAAACTCGTACCCTAATGCGAGCGCCGCAGCGGATGCGGCCAGCGCGTTGTAAACCTGGTGCTCTCCAAACAGGGAGAGAACGATCTTCTGGTTACCTCCTCCGCCTCCATTTCGGTGCAGGCGAAGCGTAAAGGTTATGCCATTCGGCGTTTGCTCGATATCCGTTGCAGTGAGATGGGCCTCTTTTTCAATCGCGTAGGTCCATTTCTGACGGGCCTTTTCTTCCCACGGGGCCAAAAAGGGATCATCCCGGTTAATAATGCTGATCCCCGTCTCGTTGGACTCGACCGCCTCAAACAGTACGGTTTTTTCTGCCGCGACCCCTTCGAGGGTTTCCAAAAACTCCAGATGAGCCGGACCAATATTGGTAATAATCCCTACCGAAGGTCTCGCGATGTCACAAAGTTGCTTCATATCGCCCCGTTGGCTGATCCCCATTTCCAGAACCGCCACCGGATCGTTATTTGTCAGATGAAGCAGTGAGAGGGGAAGCCCAATATGGTTATTGAGGTTCCCTTCATTTTTGAGAACGGGGCCGCGGCGGCTTAAAATTTTGGCCAACATCTCTTTGGTCGATGTCTTTCCGTTACTGCCGGTGATCCCGACCAGTGGGCCTCGAAATTGTTGCCGATGCCATTTCGCCAAGGACTGCAGCCCGGCTAAAGGATCGTCGACCACGATAAAAAAACCAACAGGTCCCGGGAACAAACCGGAACGGCAGGACTGAAACCATCCGCGTGAAACCATCGCCCCCGCGGCCCCTTTTTTGAGAGCCGCCTCAATGAAGTCGTGGCCATCCGACCGGGTTCCTTTTAACGCGATGAATATCTCGCCGGGCCGAAGGGTGCGGGTATCGATGGAAAAACCGCTGATCGCGGG
>CAZSME010000108.1:0-5061 GCA_964607665.1 uncultured Nitrospirota bacterium
TACACAGGGAAGTGTCAGTACCTTCATGGACATAACGGCAAGGTCGAGATTGAACTGTTTTCGGAGGGACTGGACAGGCTTGGCATGGTACGCGATTTTGGAGAGATTAAACGGATTGTTCAGGTCTGGATTGATGAACAGCTGGATCACAAGATGATCCTCTGCAAGCATGACCCGATGATTCCGACATTCGACACATTCAAACAGCCCTACTACCTGATCGACGAAAACCCGACGGCCGAAACGATTGCAAAATTGATTTACGACTACGCCGTCTCACAACATTTACCGGTATCCGAGGTGCGCCTCTGGGAAACCCCAAACTCCTGCGCGGCCTATGGATTCAGACAAGAAAAGCGTTAACGTTCCGCAGGGGTAACTTCAACCGTCAACTCAATTTCTCGTAGAACGGCCGCGACCTTTTCGCAATCGTCGCGGGTTCCACTGTAACAAACGGCCTGCCCCTTCGTGTGGGCCTCCATCGTAATTTCAAAGGCGATTTCAGAGGAAACACCCACCGCTTTCTGAACCTGAAAGACAACCTCGTTGAAGCTGTGCACATCATCATTGTACAAAATCACATTCCAGGGGAGAGCGCCTTCGGTCTCCTGCTCCTCCCCCTCAAGCAACTCTGGAAGATCTAATGACGGCGTTCCCATCGTAACACTACCCCACAAGGGCCTTCTCGATCTTCTCCCAATCGGTCAGCGGCGCCGAACAGGTAAAGTTCTGGCAGATATAAACCGTCGGCTTTCCATCAATCGACCGCTTCCCTTCCGCGAAATCAGGAGCAGGGCCATCGGGATCAATCACCCGAACGACCTTATTGGGAAGATAACGTTTATAGAGCTTCGTTAGCAACTCCTCGGTTTCAAGAACATCCCGCTTCCCCAGGATCACAATCTCTTTTGGTTTTCTTAAATAAAAATCGGCAACAGCGATCAGATTTCCGGTCGCAAACGGATTCTCCTCCATCCCGGCTGAAAACGTTTTCAGGGTTTCCTCCCCGCGGTCGAAGTAACGTTCCTCGCCCGTCAGATAAAATAACCGTAAAAGGCAAAGGGCAGCAACCGCATTTCCCGAAGGGACCGATTGATCCATATAGGTCTTGTGCCGCGTGACCAGTTTCTCATGATCACGCGACGTAAAAAAGAATCCCCCATGCGGCGCATCCCAAAACTGATCCAGAAGCCGTGCCATCAGCGCACGCGCGTTATCCAGATAACTGACCGTTGACGTCGCCTCATAAAGGTCCAGCAGGGCGTCAATAAAATAGGCGTAGTCGTCTAAATAGCCGTTCAGCTTGGCCGTGCCGTCTTTGAACGTTCGGAGCAACCGCCCTTCTTTGTAGAGATGGTCGAGAACAAATTGGGCCGCCTTCTGCGCAGCTGCGAGATACGTTTGGTTTCGCGTCACCTGATACCCCTCCACAAAGGCCCCAATCATCAGGCCATTTAAGTTCGTTAAAATCTTTTCATCTCGAAACGGCTTTGGCCGCGCTTCGCGTTCCACAAAAAGTTTTTTCTTTCCCTCTTTCAAAGTGGCCTCGGCATCCTCAAGAGAGACCCCGATCGCACGGGCCGTTGATTCCAGCGGCCGTTGTATATTCAGAATCGTTTTCCCTTCAAAATTCCCGTTTGCCGTTACATTAAAATGGCGGCAGAGCACCTCCCCATCGCGCGCGCCCAGAACCGACTTGATTTCATCCGGCGTCCATACAAAAAATCGTCCTTCTTCTCCTTCGCTGTCCGCGTCCTGCGTTGCATAAAAACCACCGGCAGGATCGGTCATCTCCCGCAGGACATATTCCAAAATCTCCTCGCCGATGTTCCGATAAAACGTCTGACCTGTGGCCTGATAGGTCGAGAAATAGATGCGGGCCAGTTGCGCGTTGTCATACAACATCTTTTCGAAATGGGGAACGAGCCACTGGCGATCGGTAGAATACCGATGAAAACCTCCTCCAAGCTGATCGTAAATCCCCCCCCATGCCATCTTCCCAAGGGTGTACGTCACCTGATTGAGGACCGTCGCATCACCGGTTTGGTTGGCATAGCGCAGAAAAAGGGCCAACGACGCGGTGGATGGGAATTTCGGCGCCGCGCCAAAACCGCCGTAGGTCGAGTCGAAGAGGGGCGATAGACCTTGCACCGCAAGCGCCAGGATTTCAGGAGAGATGGTTTGTTTTTCTGAAACCGCGTGCCCTTCGGAAATATGCTGCAATGCCCGTTGCACATCCTGAACCGTTTTGGCCACATCCCCCGGCCGTTCAGCATAGGCCGATGCCACTTCGGTTAAAATTGCTGGAAATCCGGGCATTCCGTGTCGATCGTTCGGAGGGAAATAGGTGCCGCCATAGAAGGGGATTTGATCCGGTGTTAAGAAAATCGTCAACGGCCATCCCCCACCCCGGCGAATGAAAAGTTGCACCGCCGATTGATAAATCTGATCAAGGTCGGGGCGTTCCTCGCGATCCACTTTAATACTCACAAAGTGCCGGTTCATGATTGCGGCAATCTCTTCATCTTCAAACGATTCCCGTTCCATCACATGGCACCAGTGACAGGCGGAGTAGCCGATGGAAAGAAGAATAGCCTTGTTCTCACGCCGTGCCTTCTCGATCGCCTCCGGGCCCCAGGGATACCAATCGACGGGATTGTAGGCATGCTGAAGCAAATAAGGAGAGGTCTCGTGAATCAGGCGGTTGGGCGGACGATTGGGGGTCATTGCCGATACTCCATGAGCGATCATAAATCTTTCAATCCGCGTTTGTAAATCATAAATAAGGTCGTTATACTGACGCGAAAAATGGGTACGATTGTGTGCTATGGGGCTCTGGGAAAAACGACGTGACATTGCCCTCTTGATGCGGCTCGACCGGCCTTATGGCACCCTGCTGCTGATGCTGCCGACACTGTGGTCGCTCTTCATGGCCTCCGCGGGGCGCCCGACGATAAAACATCTTATTGTCTTTACCCTGGGCTCCTTTCTGATGCGAAGCGCAGGCTGTGTGATGAACGATATGGCCGATTCCAACTTCGACGCCCAGGTCACACGCACGCAAAATCGCCCATTGGCCAAAGGGGTATTAACACACACGGAAGCGTTCTGCACGCTGATTATTCTGCTCTCCTTTTCTTTTCTACTTGTCTTAACACTAAACCGGCTGACGATTCTATTGAGTTTCGCCGCCCTCCTCTTTGCCGCGCTCTATCCGTTTGCGAAACGGTTTACCCACTTTGCCCAGGTGGTCCTCGGAGCGACCTTCAGCTTCGGTATTCTGATGGCCTGGACCGCGGTTCGTGACGAGATCGCCCCCCTCCCCTTTTTCATTATGATCGCCAACATCTTTTGGGCCTGCGGTTACGACACGATTTATGCGTTAATGGATCGAGAAGACGATATGCGCGTCGGCGTAAAGTCGACGGCTGTTTTCTTCGGATCGAGAAGCGGGCTGGCGATCGGACTTTCGTTTGCCTTTGTGATCTTCTTTCTCGCGTTAATGGGACAGCAGGCCCAGATGGGGAGCCTCTACTTTCTCTCTCTCTCGCTTGCGGCAGCCGCGTTCCTGTATCAAACGATCCTGCTTCAAAAACCGTTGGAGCGGGAACGACTTTTCTTGCTCTTTAAGGCGCATGTTCCAATCGGCGGCATTATATTAGTTGGGATTGTATTGGATAGGGTATGGCTTCTATAAATTGAAGATCGGTCGGGATCAATGCTATGATCCTTTGGCACGGCCATGTCAAAGACAGCCTTCATTGAGCAATCCCATCCCTTTCGAACAGCAACGCATCCGTTTTGGATCACGGCCAAACAACGTGACTTCTTTGGGCAGCTTGGGAACCACCTTCTTGCCTTCTACCGGGCCGCCAACCAGCTTTACTTTGACTCTGTAGAGGGAATCGCCCCGCGCTGGGTTGCAAACTATTTGGATCAAGGAAAGCCGGCCCCTATTATTGAATATGCCCGGTCACGTCGATTTCGCCACGATCTGCCCGGGATCATTCGGCCCGATATCCTTCTCACCGATACCGGAATGATCGCGACCGAATTGGACGCAGTCCCCGGAGGCATCGGCCTCCTGCTGGAATTGAGTCGCGCCTATCCAACAGAAGGGATCATCGGAGGCGTCAACGGAATGCGAGACGGATTTGCTCGAATGATCCACGCCGTATCGCCGGAGACCTCCCCCCTTTCTTCGCTGACGATTGTGGTTTCAGAGGAATCAAAATCGTATTTTTCGGAAATGGAATTTTTGGGACAGGCATTAACCGAAATAGGATTAACGACGTTTGTGGTCGCCCCGGAAGCCCTGTCTTTTTCCGAGGGAGCCTGTTTTGTCCACTGGGGAAATGAACGTTATCCCATACACATTCTCTATCGTTTTTTCGAACTGTTTGATCTTGAGAATGTCCCCCAGTCGGCACAAATTTTACAGGCGGCACAGAACAATCAACTGGTTTTAACGCCGCCTCCGAAGACGCATCTCGAAGAAAAATTGCTCTTTGCCCTTTTTCACCATCCCGACTTAAAATCGTTTTGGACAAACACGATGGGCGAGGAGACGGCCTCGCTCCTGACAACGCTCTTTCCCAAAACATGGATCCTCGATCCGAAAACATCTGTTCCGGTTCCCAGCCTTGTTGTTCAGGATCATACCCTGTCTCATTTTATCGAACTGGGGAGACTGACGCAGAGGGCGCGTCAGTTCATTATTAAGCCGTCCGGATTTTCGCCACTGGCGTGGGGAAGCCGGGGGGTGCGGGTTGGACATGACCTTTCAGAAGAAGAGTGGGGCCGAGGCATTCAAACGGCACTCGCTGGTTTTGACAACACACCTTACATTCTTCAGCCGTTTCATAAAGGACGTCGGGTCGAAATGAAGTATAACGATCCTATTACCCAGACGCCTATTCGGATGGAAGGGCGGGTCCGTCTTTCGCCCTATTATTTTGTGGAAGGGAAGGAGACCTTCCTGGGTGGAATCCTGGCAACCGTTTGCCCACTGGATAAAAAACTGATTCATGGAATGTCCGAGGCCATTATGGCCCCCTGTGC
>CAZSME010000109.1:0-5049 GCA_964607665.1 uncultured Nitrospirota bacterium
AACGATTGACAGCGGAAATGGAAGCTTGTTACTGTGCCGGGATGTTAACGGATGTTGACCATGATGGATTGTGGTCATGCAACCGCCAATCAATAAATAAGGAGGAGGTGCGATGCGTATGCGGTCTTTTTATCGGAGAACAGGGAGCGTTCTTGTTCTGACTCTGGCCATTTTGGGGACGGGCTGTGCCACGACAGGTGACCTGAAGAAAATGGATGAGGCCCTGAAGAAAGAGATGGCGGCCATGAAAGTGGGGTTGGAGGCGGTACAAGCCGCCAATCAACGAGAGGTTATGCAGCGTATAAGTGTCGCACAAGAAGAGATCAAAAAAAATACAGAACAGCTTGCCCAGATCGAAGAGCGGATAAAGGGCCTTGATCAAACGACCCGTACGGTCACAACCACATCAGAGGCGTTGATCCGTGACTTCAAAATGGAAGAGCAACTTCTTACAGAACGGTTAAAGGGTCTCAGCGCGACAATCAAGGCATTAGAAGGGGGACAACCCGAAAAAGAGTGAAAGAATCACACTGCCCCCACATTGTTTTAAGGAATGGAAAAACAGATTGACCGGTTTTGAATCGTTTCATTTAGATGCGCGCCTGCTAACCGGTATTCATCGATCCGGATACACCACACCGACTCCCATTCAGAAGGCCGCGATTCCGGTTGCACTCTCCGGATCGGATATCATCGGAATTGCCCAGACGGGCACGGGGAAGACGGCCGCGTTTGTTCTGCCGATCCTCCAAAAACTATTGAGCGGTCCAACGGGTCGAACCCGTGCGTTAATTATCACCCCCACGCGCGAATTGGCGGAGCAGATTCACGAATCGATTCGGGCATTGAGTGTCGGGACGAAGATTAAGAGCGCCACGATCTATGGCGGTGTTGCTCCGGGCCCACAGATTAAGGCCCTACAGGCCGGTGTCGAGATACTCGTTGCCTGTCCGGGGAGGCTTTTAGATCATGTTCGACAACGTTATGCAACGCTGGATGGCGTTGAGATCCTGGTATTAGATGAGGCGGATCGGATGCTCGACATGGGATTTCTTCCGGCAGTGATGGCGATCTTAAAAGAGGTTTCATCCCGACGGCAGACCCTGCTCTTTTCCGCGACCTTTGCCCCTGAAATTGCGAGTCTGGCCGATCAAACGATGCGGAGTCCTCAACGGATTGAGGTCGGATCAAGTCGTCCAGCACACACGGTAACCCATGCGATCTTTCCGGTACCGATGCACTTAAAGGCTTCTTTGCTTATTGCATTGCTGGCGGGAACCACAACCGAGTCGGTGCTCATTTTTACCCGGACAAAACATCGTGCCGAACGGCTTGCGCCCCAAATTGAAAAGGCCGGGCATAAGGTCACCACCTTGCATAGCAACCGGAGTCAGAGTCAGCGTCAATCCGCTATCCGAGGTTTTAAGAGGGGCCAATATCAGGTGATGGTTGCGACCGATATTGCCGCGCGAGGGATTGATGTCTCAACGGTCTCACATGTTATTAATTATGATATTCCCAGCACCGCCGATGCCTATATTCATCGTGTGGGGCGTACCGGTCGGGCCGAGAAGACCGGCGATGCCTTTACGCTTGTCACGCCGGAAGATGGTGGAATGGTTCGAACCATCGAGCGGATGATGGGCCAACCGTTGCCCCGGAGAACACTGGAAGGTTTTGATTACAAAAAACCGGCGCCCCCCCTGAGTCACCCTGCGGCCCCGGCGAAGCAGATTGCTCCCGGGAAGAAGAGTTCCTCTGGTGGGCATGTCCGCCATTCCGCGGGCGCCCCCCGCCACCCGCAATCACCGAAACACAGCCGACCGCCCCGATTCAAACAATAGGGCCTCGGTGGATCCTACCCTCTCAAGAGCGCCAGAACGGCAGAGGGTGTTGTGTTGGCCTGGGCCAAGATCGCCGTTCCCGCTTGTTGAAGGATTTGGGCCTGCGTAAGACGCGCCGTTTCTTCCGCAAAATCGGCATCTTCAATTCGGCCTCGAGCCGCTTGCGTGTTTTCTCGAATCGACTCTAAGTTGGAAATGGTCGATTCCAGCCGGTTTTGAACCGCGCCCAGATTGCCTCGGATCGAATTAATAAACTCCAACGCCCCGTTCGCGATTTGAATGGCATCGGCCGCGCCGGTTGCACTGGAGACATTCAGGTCGGACAGCCGGGAAAAGGATGCCACTTGCGGCGTCTCATTGAAGCCCGATGCAAAGAGACTGTTGTTTTCATCCGCGTCGGATGTCACCGAGAAAACCCGGGGCGAGTTCAGCGTGACGATTCCTCCTACGGTGACACTGTCGTCGTCACTGTCTTCCGTGAGTTCAACCGCCTCGGAGTCCTCTATGCCCCTTACGGTTAGGGTATTCGCAGTAGACCCGATACTATTTTCATTTCGGAATGCTTCCAGACTGATATTGGCCCCCGTGTCGTGGGACAATCTGATCGTGCTATCTTCTTCGATAAAGGAGGCCTTTACACCCGTTGTGGCCACGGCAGCATTGATAGCCTCAACAAGCGGCCGAAGCCCTTCCCCCGTGCCTGACGTAATCACGGCGGAGATGGCGACCGCATTGTCTTGATTGGTACTGTCGATCGACTTTGCGTTTGTTCCATAGAGGTTAAAGGTTATGGTTTGGGCAGGGGCCCCGCCTGTAAGCGGGTCGATCGTTGGGTCGAAAATGTCCAACAGGGTCAGCGATGTTCTTGCCGTCGCGGAAATGCCGGAGCGATCTTCAAGGGCATTAATTTTTTCGGCAATCGATTTTGCCGTTTCCCCGTTGTCGACTGTAAGGGTAGGGGGGGTCACACCGCTATTAAACCCGCGGAGCGTTAGAATCTGGGACTGCACAAGGTTGGAGGGCGCCTCACCCGACGACTCACTGATACTGGCCCCGGCGATGGCGTTGTCACCGATATTGTTGGATATCGTGGAGTAATTTCCGATATTGGAAGCGGCTGTTGAGGAGATTGATACGGTAATGGTTTGCCCGGCCCGAATGCCAACCTGAAATTCCGAGTTGATGATATTTCCTCCCAAAACCTTGCGGCCATTAAACTCGGTCTCTTCCGCGATTCGGGTAATTTCCTGGTTGAGCTGTGCGACTTCCCCTTGCAGCAACGCGCGATCTCCGGAGTTATTTGAAGGATTGGATGCCTGTACTGACAACTCCTGGATTCGCTGCAACAGTGTTGTGACCTCCTGCAACGCCCCCTCGGCGGTTTGCAGAAAGCTAATCCCATCATTGGCATTTTTGATCGCGACGGAAAGGCCCCGGACCTGGGTGCTTAAACGACCCGCTCGCGACAGCCCCGCCGCGTCATCTCTCGCGGAATTGATTCTCAAGCCGCTTGAAATCCTCTCGAACGATGTCGCCAACGATCGCTGGGTGGTCCCAAGAAGACGTTGACTCCGGATTGACGCAATATTGGTGTTTATACTAATGGCCATCGTTGCCCTCCTTACGTTTTATTATTGAAGATCCTTTTAGTGCCGCCTCCAGGAATCCTTATTATTAAGGAGACGAGGGGCAGACCATAATGTGGCGCATTCTGGATCGGTTTCTTTTTTTTAACAATACCTACAGTTGGGTGTACTCTTTAGGGTGGGTATCCGATTGGGGGTGGAACGGGGGTTTCTAATGACATTTCTTGAATTTCAGGTACTGTTCAATGCCACGGGCGGCATCGCGTCCTTCGCGGATGGCCCAGACAATCAACGACGCGCCGCGCTTCGCATCGCCTGCGGCAAAGACCCCTTCCACTCGGGTCATCTGATTGGAATCGACCAGAATATTTCCACGTGCGTCAAACGCCACCCCCAAGTCAGAAAGCAGTCCCTCCCGTACCGGGCCGACAAATCCCATCGCGAGCAGGACCAAATCCACTTCCAAGGTGATTTCACTTCCGGGGAGTTCGATAAATTGAGGACGCCCATTTGCATCGATCTCTTTTTTTACACGGACGGTATGAAGCGTCTTGACCTGTCCATTGGACCCCGAAAATCGTTTTGTTGAAATGGCCCATTCCCGTTTGCATCCCTCTTCATGGGCATGGGAGGAGCGAAGCTGCATCGGCCAAAGGGGCCAGGGGGTCTCTTCGGCCCGTGACAACGGCGGCTTGGGCAACAGTTCAAACTGGTAAATCTCCTCGGCCTCCTGACGATGGCAGGTTCCCAGACAGTCGGAGCCGGTATCGCCGCCGCCGATAATCACAACGCGCTTATTGTATGCCGTGATGTTTGCCGCGAAATCAAGCGTATCGCCGGCGACACGCCTATTTTGTTGCGTTAAATAATCCATCGCCATGTGGATACCCGACAGCTCTCGGCCGGGGATCGGCAGGTCTCTTCCTAGCATGGCCCCTGTGGCCAGTAAGATCGCGTCAAACTCGGCACGCAGGGTATCGGCCGAAAGATCTTTCCCCACATCAACACGTGTCTTAAAAATAACCCCTTCGCTCTCCATTTGCGCCAACCTGCGATCCAGCACCCCCTTCTCCATTTTGAAATCCGGAATGCCGTAGCGCAACAGGCCGCCGATCCGGTCGTCCTTTTCAAACACGATGACCGTGTGACCGGAGCGTCGGAGCTGTTGGGCCGCGGCCAAACCGGCCGGACCGGAACCGACAATGGCGATCTTTTTCCCCGTTTCTCGAGCGGGACGAATTGGCGTGACCCATCCGTTCGAAAACCCTCTATCGATAATATGCTGTTCAATGTTGCGGATCGAAACCGGCTGATCGATAATTCCCAATACACAGGCCGATTCGCATGGCGCGGGACAGAGCCGTCCGGTGAACTCGGGGAAATTGTTCGTGGCATGAAGCGCTTTGAGCGCGCCTTCCCACCGATTTTGATAGACCAGATCGTTCCAGTCGGGGATCATATTCTGAACAGGACAGCCGGTCTCTCCCTGACAAAACGGCACGCCGCAGTCCATGCAACGTCCCCCCTGTGTCCGCATCGTTTCATCAGAGATCGGTTCGTAGAACTCGTTGTAGTCCCGGATTCTTTGAGGAACCGGCCGCCGCTTCGGCCCTTCCCGT
>CAZSME010000110.1:0-1151 GCA_964607665.1 uncultured Nitrospirota bacterium
GAGGGGGATTCTGCCGGAGGGTCGGCAAAGCAGGGGAGGGACCGACGTTTTCAGGCCATCTTGCCGCTCAAGGGAAAGATTTTGAATGTGGAGCGGGCGCGATTTGACAAGATGATCTCTTCCGAGGAGATTCGAATTCTGATCACTGCGTTGGGCTGTGGCATCGGGGAGGATTTTGATATTGCCAAGGCCCGTTATCATCGAGTCATTATCATGACCGATGCGGATGTCGATGGCGCCCATATTCGAACCCTTCTACTGACATTTTTCTACCGACAGATGATCCAGATGATTGAAAAGGGCTATATTTACATTGCACAGCCGCCCCTTTTCAGGGTTAAACGTGGAAAATCGGAAAGGTATATTAAAAATGAGCCGGCGATGCGCGAATATCTTTTTTCAGCCGCACAAGATGAAATTGAGCTCTTCGTGGGCGATCAGAAGAGTTCCGGTGTTCGCGTACGCACTGTTTTGAAGAAGATTGTCGCGTTTGAAGCCCTTTTGGACCATTTTTCAAAAAAACAGATCGACTCCGATCTTCTGCGATTATTTCTTTCAGAGACCGACTTAACGGTAGAGCTTTTGAGGGACAAGCGTCTGTTGGCCACGTTACTTTCCGATATCGAACAGAAGTTCCGCGCCCAGTTTCCAGAACGAGGGAATGAAAAGGGGACAATCACATTGACCGTTGGACGGGACGAAGAGCATGAATCGTCTCGAATTGAGTGCCGGGTGAAAAAGAGCGGTTCTGTAACGCGTTTTGACCTGGACGAGGCCTTAATCACCTCTCCGGAGTTTCGAGAGCTTTCCAATCTTTCTCCAAAAAAGATCGGTTTGGGTATGCCACCCTATCGGGTTTGGGATTCCGATGGAGAGGCGGCTTATTCTACGACAGAAGGGATTCTTCAACATGTTTTGAATCATGGTAAAAAGGGGCTTTCGATTCAGCGCTACAAAGGATTAGGTGAAATGAATCCCAGTCAGCTTTGGGAGACGACGATGAATCCTGAAGTCCGAATTCTTCAAAAAGTACAGCTCAACGACACGATCGAAGCCGATCAAATATTTTCAAAATTGATGGGAGAAGAGGTCGAGCCGCGTCGATTATTCATCGAACAACATGCCCAGGAAGTCCGAAACCTCGATATATA
>CAZSME010000110.1:1251-5045 GCA_964607665.1 uncultured Nitrospirota bacterium
AATTGACCGAAAATCTGGTTTAAGATATCGTCTGTTGTCGTTTCACCCACAATCTCACCCAGGGCATCCAACGCCTCACGGAGATCAGAGGCGATAAACTCGATGGAAGCGTTATCTTTAGCAGAGATAAAGGCCCGACTGAGCCCGTTGTATCCCCTCTCTAGCGCATTCTTGTGTCTGAGCAGAGAAACCAAGGGTCGGTCCCGTTCTTCTTTTGGAAGCGCAAGGTCAGTCATACAACGTTTAAGATCGTCCAGGCCATCCCCCGTCATTGCAGAAAAAGAAATAATCGGATCGGTGGGGTACCTTCTATGAATATCATCTCGATCGACTTTCAACGGAAGATCGATTTTGTTGAGCACAATAATTCTTTTTTTGGATTCCATTCGACTCCCTAGTACGATATCTTCTGTCGAAAATGGCTCACTGGAATCGATAATCCATAAGGCCATATCCCCGTCCTTTAATGCGGCTTCGGTTCTTCGTACCCCCTCAGACTCAATCGGATCGGTTGTGTCCCGGATACCTGCGGTGTCAATGATTTTAATCATCTGGCCTTGTATTTGAAACCACTCGGAGAGGGTATCACGTGTTGTCCCTGGAATCGATGTCACAATGGCACGGTCTTCACCGATAAGCCGATTCATAATCGATGATTTACCGACGTTGGGACGGCCAACAAGGACGACCGTTATTCCTTCCCGGATTTTTTTCCCCTCCTCGTATCCTGAAAGGAGTTTATGCACCGTTTGACGGAGATGGCCGAGTTTCTCTTTTACTTCTTCTGGGTCGCAAAGACGAATCCCCTGTTCCGAAAAGTCGATGGATGCCTCAATGTTGGACAGAAGATCAGAAAGTTCTGCTCGAATCGTATGCAGTTGGCTTGAAAGTACCCCTTTGAGCTGGTTTAATGCGATTGCTTGCCCGGAGCTCCCTTGTGCGGAGATCAACTCCATGACGGCTTCGGCCTGAGTAAGATCGATTCTCCCTGAAAGAAAGGCGCGTCGGGTAAACTCCCCAGGCTCCGCGAGTCGTGCCCCTTGGGAAATTAGCAGTGAAACTATTTTTTGAAGAAGGTCCGGATTGCCGTGGGATTGGATCTCAATCACATCCTCACCGGTATACGATTTCGGCCCCTTCATAATGACGAACAGGGCTTCATCCACGACATGACCTGTTTTTGGATCGACGACTTCCCCGTGATGGACCGTGTGGCTTTGAAAACTTTTTAGCTCACCCCTACTCCCAGCTTGGTGGCCTAGAAAAATCTGCTGAACGACAGAGAAGGCATGACTTCCACTAATACGGATGACACCGATACTCGACACCCCCATTGGCGTTGCAATGGCACAGATGGTGTCCTCCTGGCCGATATATCGGTTCATGTTGCGGCAGCGGTTGTTTTATTGATCCAAAGCTGTTGACCAATACTCAAAATATTGTTCACTAACCAGTAGAGTACGAGACCCGATGGAAAGCTCAAAAAGAAAAGGGTGTAAATGACCGGCATGAACAGCATGATTTTTGCCTGCGTCGGATCCATTGTAGAGGGCTGTGTCATCTGTTGGAGGATCATTGTTGCCCCCATAATGATCGGCAAGACATAATAGGGGTCCTTATCGGAAAGATCGGAAATCCAGAGAATAAATGGGGCCCCTTTCAAGTCGACTGTTATATAAAGAACATTAAAAAGTGCAATAAAAACAGGCATTTGCAATAAAATTGGCATGCATCCACCCAAGGGGTTCACGCCCGTTTCTTTATAAAGATTCATAAGCTCCTTATTCATCCTTTCTTTATTATCGGCCCATTTTTGTCGAATGGCGTTCACTTTGGGTTGCAGGGATGCCATCTCTTTCATCGAAACGAGGCTTTTTCGGGTGATTGGATGGAAAATAGCTTTAACAAAAATGGTCAGGAGGATAATCGCTATCCCATAGTTTTGAGTGAGGTTGTAGATAAACCGGAGAATATAAAACAATGGCTTGGCAACCATACGGACCGGAAGCCAGCTTCCATAAATAAACCAGCCAAAATCGATCGATTCTTCGAGGTAGTTGTGATAGGAGGCAAGGCGGTCATACTCCTTTGGGCCGGCATAGAGGATAAACCGTTCTTCTTTTTGCTCGGAAGGGATATGAACCTGCGCGGAGACCTCTTTTTCGGCAAATCCCTGCACAGAAACGGCCCTTGCTTGTGCTGGAATTATTGCGCCCATAAAATATTTATCGTTTAATGCAAACCATGTTGCGGGATCGGGATAGGTGATGGTCGTCATTTCGGGATGCTCGGAAACGACCTTGCCGTTTATTAAGCTGATTGCCCCGATTGCCCCGCCCATTGTGCTTTCCCACTCTGTAATCCCAAAATTGGAGCCGAGGGCCAGTGTGTATCCCTTTCCCCCCCTCGCAAGCCCATTGGTTACAATACGGATATCGGCCTGATACTGATCGTTGTAAAAGGTGATCTCTTTTGTTACGGAGATTTTCCCGTCCTCCGTTGTTGCCTTCATTTCAACGGTCCCTTTTGGCTTATTTGGGCCCAATTTCAGCGGGGTCTCATCGAGGGAATACGTTTGATATTTTAATGACGGGGTGTCTAAAACATCTAATTCCAGCGGTGCGATTTTCCCGTCAGATGGGGTTAGTAAAACAGGGTGTGTCCCACCGTTTTCATCCTTTTTTGTATGTTTTTTGAGCTCCCACCGCTTAATCGTTCCACCTCGATCGGATAACACAACCCGATAGAGATCGGTTTCTATGGTCTTTAATTTTTCCTGAACCTGCGTTGCGCTCGATCTCTCGGATGGGCTGAGGGAGGCCGTTGCCGGCAAAGAAGCTATTTCCCCGTTCTGATTTTGATTGTCCCGCGAGGCCGGTTGTGTCGCTGGACCAGACGGCTCTGCGGTCTTTATTATGGTTTGTGAGTCGGAGGGGGAAGGTGGGGTGGGGGGCGCCATTTTTTCCATGAAATAGGGATAGGAAAAGATAATAACAAGCGATAAAACTAAAAAGATGACAATACGATATTGTTCCATATGTGGGCGAGCCTTTCGTTCGGATTTATTTTACCGGGTCGTAGCCTCCGGGGGAGAACGGATGGCAACGTGCAATCCGTTTTAGTGTCATAAAGAAACCGTATAGCAACCCATACTGTTTTACCGCCTGAATGGAGTAATTGGAACAGGATGGATGAAAACGACATACCGGCGGATAAAGAGGTGAAATAAGTTTCTGGTAAAAACGGACAATCAAGAAGAACA
Organism: uncultured Nitrospirota bacterium; assembly: GCA_964607665.1. Lineage (GTDB taxonomy): Bacteria > Nitrospirota > Nitrospiria > SBBL01 > SBBA01 > CAZSME01. Next base: position 4,514 of record CAZSME010000110.1, read on the forward strand.
TGTTTGTCACGGTCTATCCTGTTAAAATTCCGGTTTCAATAAAAATCGTTTCCACCTGTAAACGGATATCTTGAAAGCTAAGCCCGATCGACCCTTCTCGTGGAATAATGATAAAGTCGTGTCCCCCCAAACCTGTTTTTTTTTGGTTTAAGACTTCCCTAAAAATCCGTTTTATTCGATTTCGGTCGACGGCGCCACCGAGCCGTTTATTGGCGTAAATCGCGTATCGGGGTCGGTCAGTGTTGTTCTTATCGAAGTAGAGGGTCATGATGGGGGAGACCGACTTCTTCCCCTGACGTAGAAGGGCGATCCGCCTCTTTTTATCTTTTAGCCGGGACAGTGGAGAGGGATGGGCCGATTCCAAAGGCAGGGGCGGTTTCAGGCGCGGCGGATTAGACGTTGGTGAGTCGCTTCCTCCCTTTATCCCGTCTTCTTTTGAGCACTCTTCTTCCAACCGGGGTACTCATTCTTTTTCGGAACCCGTGCGTTCGCTTTCTTCTGATATTACTGGGCTTGTAGGTCGTTGACATGC
>CAZSME010000111.1:0-3299 GCA_964607665.1 uncultured Nitrospirota bacterium
CTCGTTTTTGACAAGGGGGAAAAGATTGCGTAAGATAAACCTACCCAGAACAGAGGCCCTTCATTGCAGGAACGGATCCGAAATTTCTCCATTATTGCCCATGTTGACCATGGAAAATCGACCCTTGCCGATCGGATTTTATCCTTGACCGGCGCGGTGACACCGCGCGAGTTCAAAGACCAAATCTTAGACGATATGGACCTGGAACGGGAACGGGGGATTACCATTAAGGCCCGCGCCGTTCGTCTGAACTATAAAGGGAAGAACGGTTTGGACTATATCTTTAACCTGATCGATACCCCCGGTCACGTTGATTTTACCTATGAAGTCTCACGGTCGTTGGCCGCTTGTGAAGGGGCCCTTTTGGTGGTCGATGCCTCCCAAGGGGTAGAGGCGCAGACCATCGCGAATGCCGGTCTGGCCCGCGAAAATAATCTGACGATGATTCCGGTGATCAACAAGATCGATCTGGCCAGCGCAAACATTGAAAAGACCCGACAACAAATCGGGGATATCCTGGAACTGGATCCAGATGAGGCGATCCCGGCCAGCGCGAAGGAGGGGAGGGGAACAGCCGAAATACTGGAGGCGGTTATTGCCAAAATACCCCCGCCAACAGGGGATAAAGAGGGGACATTACGGGCGCTTGTTTTTGACTCCTGGTTTGATATCTATCAGGGCGCGGTGGTTTTAATCCGCGTGGTGGATGGATCGATTCGGAAAGGGATGCAGATTCGCTTCGTCTCCACGCAAAAGGAATACCCCGTTCTCTCTCTGGGCGTGCTGACCCCTCGCCCGAAAGAGGTCGATCTTCTTTCGGTGGGGGAGGTCGGCTATCTTGTTTCGGGCATTCGGGATGTTCGCGACGCAAAACTGGGGGATACCGTGACCGAGGCGGGGCAAACCGATGTGGCCCCAGTTCATGGCTATCGCGAGATGAAGCCAATGGTTTTTTGCGGCTTATACAGCATTGACTCCAGCCTCTATGAAGACCTGAAGGACGCGCTCCAAAAATTGCGGCTCAACGATGGGTCGCTCCACTATGAGCCGGAAACCTCATTGGCCCTGGGATTTGGTTTTCGTTGCGGCTTTTTAGGGCTTCTCCATATGGAAATCATACAGGAGCGGCTGGAACGGGAATATCATCTGGACCTCATCAGCACGGCGCCGACCGTGGTCTATCGTGTTACGACCCAAAAGGGAGATGAGCTGTATATTGATAATCCGGCCAAGCTGCCCCCGATCGAGCAGGTTGCCTTTTTTGAGGAACCGTATATTAAGGGGACGATTATTACCAAAGAAGAGTTTCTGGGCCCGTTAATGAACTTGTGCCAGGAGCGTCGGGGTGTTCAAAAAGAGCTGCAGTATTTGGACCTCGATCGGGTGATGTTGATCTATGAAATCCCGCTCAATGAAATCATTTTTGATTTTTATGATAAGCTCAAGTCGTTCTCCCGGGGGTACGCCTCGTTTGACTACGAATGGATCGGATTTCAGGAGGCCGATCTGGTCAAGGTTGATATTTTGTTGAATGGCGAAATGGTGGATGCCCTTTCATTTATTGTGGCGAAGGATCAGTCACAGATTCGGGGGCGGCGGATCGCGGAGAAGCTTCGGGAGTCGATCCCTCGACAGATGTTTGAGGTGGCGATCCAAGCGGCGATTGGTGGGAAGATTATCGCGCGGGAGACGATCAGCGCCATGCGAAAAAACGTAACGGCAAAATGTTACGGAGGGGATATTTCAAGGAAAAGGAAATTATGGGAGAAACAAAAAGAAGGGAAGAAACGAATGAAGCAGGTTGGCCGACTGGAGATCCCCCAGGAGGCCTTTCTCGCAGTCCTGAAGATGTAACGCTTCCGGCCGAAAAGCAAAAATCAACGCTTCGGGAATATGCCGAGACATTTGCGATCGCCATCGTCTTCGCGTTGCTCATTCGGACGTTTGTCGTTCAGGCATTTAAGATTCCGTCGGGATCGATGATCCCCACGTTGGCGATTGGCGATCATATTCTGGTGAGTAAGTTTATCTACGGCATTCGTCTGCCCTTTACCGATATCACCTTAATCCCCATTCGTACCCCAAGACGGGGAGACGTAATTGTGTTCCGCTATCCAGAGGACGAGTCAAAGGATTTTATTAAACGAACGATTGGCATTCCAGGCGATACGATTGAAATAAAAAACAAGGTGCTGTATGTCAATGGGCAGCCCCAGCACGAAACGTATATTAATATGAACGATCGAAAAGCGACACCATTTATTGTTCAAACCCATGATAACTACGGGCCGATCCGAGTGCCGGAACACTCCTATTTTGTGATGGGGGATAACCGAAATCACAGCCTTGACTCCCGGTTCTGGGGGTTTGTTGACTATTCCCAAGTGAAGGGGAAGGCGTTTATAATCTATCTGTCATTGGATTCAGAGGCCGGCTGGGCCGATTGGATTCGATTTGATCGATTTGGAAAGATTATTTATTAGGTAGGGGCGACCCGGCGGGTCGCCCTTACGAACAAAGGCGGTAGGGCTGACCTATTGGCTCGCCCTTATAAGTACGAACGATATGCCCAACAATCCGTTAAAAACCCTTGTGGTGATACCGGCTCGGTACGCCTCCAGCCGCTTTCCGGGGAAGCCGCTTGCAGACCTAAATGGCAAGCCGATGATCTGGCATGTCTGGCGTCGCGCCCAATTGATAAAACGGGCCGATCAGATTGTTGTGGCGACAGAGGATGATCGTATTGCTAAGGTGGTTGCTGATTTTGGCGGCGAGGTCGTGATGACGCAGCCGACCCATAAAACCGGCTCCGATCGTGTTGCAGAGGTTGCGGCGGAACGGCTGGCCCCGCTTGTTGTTAATTTGCAGGGGGATCTCCCGCTGTTCCGACCCGAGGTGCTGGATCGATTGATCGAAAACGGAGAAAAGTGGATTTTATCGGGAGAGGCCGACGGGGTGACGCTGATGGCCGACATCGATTCCGAGGAAGAGATGTTTTCTCCGAATACGGTGAAGCTGGTTCGTAATCGTCGGGGTGAGGTACTGTATTTTTCTCGGTCACCGATTCCCTACCTTGAACGGAGAGAGGATGTAAAAAGGTTAATCCGGCTTTCTATGCCTGCGTTTAAGCATTTCGGGGTTTATCTTTACCATCGCGATTTTCTCTTAAGAATGACCAAGTCATCGGAAGGGGAATTGGAGCAGATCGAGAAATTAGAGCAGCTTCGTATTTTGGAAGAGGGGGGGAAGATACGGGCCATTAAAATGAATCAATGGGAAGCAAAAGGATTTTGTGAAGT
>CAZSME010000111.1:3399-5001 GCA_964607665.1 uncultured Nitrospirota bacterium
GGGAAGGGTTTGTCCGCGGCTTCCATTGGAAATTTACTTGAAGCCCGAGGGCTTTCCATTACCTTTCTGAAACTCGATCCTTATATTAATGTGGACCCCGGGACGATGAATCCGTACCAGCATGGAGAGGTTTTTGTGACGGATGATGGCGCGGAAACCGATCTGGATTTGGGCCACTACGAACGATTTACCTCCGTTCGAATGTCGAAGGAGAATAATTACACAACCGGCCGGGTCTATTACAATGTGATCTCAAAGGAGCGGCGCGGCGACTTTCTAGGGGGCACGGTTCAGGTCGTACCCCATATTACCGATGAGATCAAACGTTGTATTTTCTCAACGGGACAATCCGAGAATGCGCGACCGCTTCGGGGGGCCGCCTCGGCAAAGAAAAAGAAGGTGGATGTGGTGATTGTTGAAATTGGTGGAACGGTGGGCGATATCGAAAGCCTTCCTTTTCTGGAGACGATCCGGCAGTTCCCGTTTGATATTGGGAGAGAAAATGTTCTTTATATTCACTTAACATTAATTCCATTTGTTAAAGCAGCGGACGAACTTAAAACAAAACCGACGCAACATAGTGTGAATAAGCTCCGGGAGATTGGGATTCAAGCCGATATCCTGCTTTGTCGCACCGATCGATTTATCTCACCGGAGATGAAGAAAAAAATCGCGCTGTTCTGTAATGTGGAGACCGAGGCGGTCATTACCGCGAAAGATGTGGAATCGAGCTATGAGGTCCCGTTGGTCTTCCATCAGGAAGGGCTCGATAAAAAGATTATTGAGAAGTTGCGGTTAAAGGCGAAACGACCTGATTTAGCCGAGTGGAAAGAGCTGGTTCGTCGCATCTATGAGTCGAAACAGAAGGTCAAAATCGCATTGGTCGGGAAATATGTGGAACTGAAAGATTCGTATAAGAGTCTTTATGAGGCGCTGGTTCATGGGGGTATTGGGAATAAGACCCAGGTGGATATCGACTGGATCGATAGTGAGAGGCTTGAGGCCGGTCCGGTCGAGCCGATATTAAAGGGATGTCGGGGTATTTTAGTCGCCGGTGGTTTTGGCAGCCGTGGCATTGAAGGGAAGATCTCGGCGATACGGTATGCACGGGAAAAGGAGGTCCCGTTTTTTGGGATCTGTCTGGGCATGCAATGCGCCGTGATTGAGTTCGCGCGAAATGTTGCGGGTCTAAAAAAGGCAAACAGCACTGAGTTTGACGGACAAACCCCCTATCCGGTTATTGACTTGATGGCGACACAACGTCAGCAACACGAAAAAGGGGGAACGATGCGCCTGGGGGCCTACCCCTGCATTGTTGAAAAGGGAACGCGCGCGTATGATGCCTACCGGAAAATGGAGGTGTCGGAGCGACACCGGCATCGGTATGAAGTGAACAATACCTATCGAAAAGAGCTGTCACGTGCGGGGCTTGTTTTTTCCGGGTTATCGCCGGATAAAGATTTAGTGGAGATCGTCGAACTGCCAAACCATCCCTGGTTTCTGGGGGTGCAGTTTCATCCGGAGTTTCAATCGCGGCCCCAGGATCCGCATCCGATATTTCGGGAATTTATCAAAGCAACACTTGAGAAGAACAGATCGTAG
>CAZSME010000112.1:0-4959 GCA_964607665.1 uncultured Nitrospirota bacterium
TGGCGAAAAAGGATGCGGGGCAAAAGGTCGTTTTGTCTGGCTGGGTGCACCGTCGTCGAGACCATGGCGCGATTATTTTTATCGACGTGAGAGACCGCTCCGGGATCGTCCAGGTTGTTTTTGATTGCTCGGATGCGACGCAAGCAGCAACGCCCTTTCAGGAACGGGCCCGCGCGCTTCGCCCCGAATATGTGATTGAGGTTTCAGGGGAGGTGGTACAGCGCTCCCCCGGCACCGAAAATCAAAAGATTCCAACCGGCGAAATCGAGATTCATGCGACGGGGATAACAATTCTGAATCGCTCCCCAACCCCTCCCTTTTCGATTGAAGACGACCAGGCCGCCTCCGAATCGCTCCGGTTGCAATATCGCTATCTCGACCTGCGCCGCCCCTCGGTTCAGGAAAAGTTTATCTTCCGGCACCGCCTTACAAGAACGATCCGAACCTTTCTGGATCGGAACCATTTTATCGAAATCGAAACCCCATTTCTAACGAAGTCAACTCCGGAAGGGGCGCGCGATTTTCTGGTCCCCAGCCGTCTGAACGCGGGCTCTTTTTATGCCCTTCCGCAGTCGCCGCAGCTTTTTAAGCAGATTCTTATGGTATCGGGATTCGACCGTTATTATCAGATTGTCCGTTGCTTCCGGGACGAAGATTTACGGGCCGATCGCCAGCCCGAATTTACCCAGGTGGATATCGAAATGTCGTTTATCGAACAAGAGGATATTATCGGCCTGATGGAAAAAATGGTTTCGGAGGTCTTTGCCCAGTTAAAAGGGGTACCCCTTCCGACCCCCTTCCCGCGGCTGACCTATCAGGAGGCGATGAACCGGTTTGGCGTGGATAAACCGGACATTCGTTTTGGCCTGGAACTTAAAGAGATTACCGATTTGGCCTCACAGTCTGGATTTAAAGTATTTCTTGATGTTATTGGAAGAAAAGGACGGATTAAAGGGATAAACGCAAAAGGGATGGCGGGGCTTTCCCGAAAAGAGTTGGATGATCTGGTTCTGGAAGCGACGACTCGTGGCGCAAAGGGGTTGGCCTGGTTGAAGATCACCCATGAAGGGGTCGAATCCCCCATTGCTAAGTTTTTTACGCCGGAATTGCTCACCAAAATTAAAGAACGGTTGGAGGCGGCTCCGGGCGATCTTCTGCTGTTTGTTGCCGATATGGAAAAGGTTGTTCATGAGGTTCTGGGGGGATTAAGGCTTCTCCTTGCCAAGAGGCTGAACCTGATCGACCCAGACCTCTTCCTACCGCTCTGGGTGCTGGACTTTCCGTTGCTTGAATATGATGAACTTGAGAAGCGGTATGTGGCAATCCATCATCCCTTTACCGCGCCGATGGATGAAGATGTACATCTTCTGGATACCGATCCATTACAGGTTCGTTCCAAGGCGTACGATTTTGTTTTGAATGGCTGCGAAGTAGGCGGGGGATCGATTCGTATTCACCAGTCGGAATTGCAATCTAAAATATTCGACTTATTAAACATAAAAAAGGAAGAGGCGGAAATGAAATTCGGATTCTTACTGGAAGCGTTACAATTTGGCGCGCCGCCGCATGGCGGGCTTGCCTTTGGTTTGGATCGTTTTGCGGCTATGCTGACCGGATCGGAATCGATCCGGGACGTGATTGCCTTCCCAAAGACCCAAAAGGGGATCTGCCTGATGACTCAGGCCCCCTCACCGGTCGACCCAAGACAACTCAAAGAGCTTTTAATTAAGCCGATCTAGTCTAAGACTTCCCACGTTAAGGGTCCTGTCTTTTTTTTATTGTACCCTCGGTTGTGGTGAAATCTGCCTATCCTAACAAGTATACACTAAATATTGTAAATGCGCCGGAACGGAAAAGATTTTTTAAAAAAATGTTGAAAAATCAAAAATGAGTGATAGACTTTTAATAGAAATGACACGGTTTAAAGACAGTTTGGGTTACAACGAAACAGCAAGCATGCGACATCGGGTTTAGCTGATGATCAGTTCATGCGCACAACGAATAGGACGGGTCAGTCGTTGAACAATGTCAGGACGTGGGTCCGCCTCATTTCTTGTTTCTATTTCTTTCTTGTGCCTTTTTTTGTGCTTGCTGCGGAGCCGATGCAGGAGGAAAAGATGCCAGACAATCTGATGCCGGTCCCTGCTTCCCCCTCTCCCTCCGAGTCGTCAGCGCCGGCGACGCCGCAGCTTCAGTTGAAAGAAGCGGCGGGAGAGGGCCAGGTACCGGTATCCAAATTTTTGGTTCGGGCGATTCGGGTAACAGGAAACACAAACGTTACGACAGAAGAGATTGCACCGCTTTTCGCCTCCTATCTCGGATCGGAGTTGGGGATGGTTGAGCTTCAGAAAATCATGGATGCGATCACCGGTCTTTATCAGCAGAAGGGATTTCTTCTGACCAAGGTTTATCTCCCTCCGCAGGATATCGTCAACAACGAAATCGAAATTCGGGTGTTGGAAGGAAAGATCGGAGAGGTCAAGATCGAGGCGGGCCAGTACTATTCGACCGCGTTCGTTCGCAATCATTTTGCGGAAATCGATCTGGGACAGCGGGTTCAGCACAACATGTTTGAACGGTCTCTTCTCACGTTGAACCGGTATCCTGATTTGAAGGTGGGCGCGCAGTTGCAAGAGGGCGCGGCGTTCGGAACGGCGGACGTGGCGATCCGTCTCGAAGAGAAACGTCCGGTGCATGTGACATTGGAGTATAACAATTTCGGTTCGAAGGTGATCAGCCGCGATCGGTATGGCGTGGGGGTTGATTTTGGCCAATTTATTCTGGAGGGGAGCAATCTTTCGATACGGGGAACCGTTTTGGGATCACGGGATATGGCGTTTTCTCAGGCCGGATATATCGCGCCGGTGGGCTACAAGGGGACCCGGGTCAACCTTTCCTACGCCGCGGGCGATTTTGATCTGGGGCAGGAACTCGCGATTCTCAATATCGAGATGAAATCACGAACGGTGGGTCTGTCGGTAACGCACCCCTGCATTCGCAAACCGTTCTTTGATCTTGTTGGCGAGGTGGGGCTCGACATCAAAGATTTTGATCAGACGACCTTTGGCGTGACATCGGGTTCGGATCAGGTGCGGGTTCTGAAGGCAGGTGTCTCGGCCGAGACCACCGACACCCTTGGCGGCCGCTTTGTCAGTGCCTATCTTCATCAGGGGTTAAACGATCTGCTGGGTGGAATGGATCGGCACTCCCTTTCGTCGAGCCGGTCGGAGGCGGGCGCCGACGGACTCTTCACGCGGGCAACGGTGCAGTACGTTCGGTCGTATCAGAATATTGCCTCTCCCGGTTGGTTGCCTTCACCCGTTTCTCTGGTCACGCGCGGGGGGCTTCAAGTCACCTCCCATGATCTGGTTGTGGGCGAGCAATATTCGGTGGGCGGCCCCGGTTCGGTGCGGGGCTATCCGGCGGGGGAGTTTTTCGGAGACCACGGATACAACCTGGGCGCGGAGTTCGGCGCCCGTCCCTTTCAAAACCTCCCATCGGTCCAGACGGTGTTCTTTGTCGATCATGGCGGCGGATATTTGAAAAGCAAACCGTCGGGGGCACGACAAAACCGGTCGCTCACCGGCGCCGGTATTGGGTTTCGGATGCATCGCGAATCCTTGTTCCATTGGAAAAAATACCAAAAGCAGGAGGAACACTTTCTGCCGTATCGCGCGTCGCTCCAGGTTGATTTAGGGTTTCCGATCGCGCCGCGTCCGGCATCCACCCGAAAAGATGTTACGTTTTACATTCAGGCCGTGAGTCAGTTTTGAAGATGAAACGATTTGCTAATAAGATCATCCCCCTGTTGTTGGCGGTATTGCTGTTGACGCCGGGGGTATCGTACGCCCTGCCGGAGGGGGGACAGGTTGCGGCCGGCGTGGCCACCATCACCCAGCCCAACGCGACGACCCTGCAGATTGATCAGGCGACGAATCAGGCGATTATCAACTGGAATCAGTTTGGCAGCGGCGCTTCCGAACTGATTCGGTTCGCGCAGCCGGGGCAGGAAGCGGTGGCGCTCAATCGGGTGGTTGGCGTTGATCCTTCGGTGTTGCTGGGACAGCTTTCGGCCAATGGCCGCGTCTTCATTATGAACCCCAACGGCATTCTTTTTGGCGCCAACGCAACCGTTGATGTTGCCGGGCTTTTGGCCACGACCCTTTCGATCAGCGACAGCGACTTTATGGCGGGGCGATATAACTTCTCGCAGGACGCCGAAAAGCCGTCCGGGTTCGTGGTGAATCAGGGGAATATTCGGGTTTCCGATAACGGGTTTGTCTTCTTCGTCGCGCCGGGGGTTTCGAATGAAGGTCTGATTATGGCCCGGTACGGAAAGGTGTTGCTTGGGGCCGGTGAGAAGTTCTCGTTTGATTTTACCGGCAACGGGCTGATCACCTACGCGGTAGACGGCAAGGTGTTAGATTCCGTGATCGGGCCGGATGGAACCCCCCTTTCTGCCTCGGTAAGCAATACCGGTACCATTCGTGCCGATGGGGGAGAGGTCACCCTGATAGCGCGCGGATCGTCTGAGGTGGTTTCCGCGGTGATTAACCAGTCGGGGATCATTGAGGCAAAAAGTTTTGTGAATCATGGCGGCGTGGTTCGGTTAATCGGTTCCGACCCGGTGGCCAACACCGGTGCGTTGGGCTGGCAGGTTCATTTAGGGGAGGTGAAAAATGCGGAAGGTGCGGTGTTGCATACTGGAACGATTGATATCTCGGCGGCGGAGTCGGGGGCGGCCCCCGGTGAGGTGACGTTATCGGGAGAAAATGTCGGCGTTTCAGGAGCGATTTTGGCGCAGGGTCAGGATGCCAACGGAGGGGATATCCTGATCACATCGGCTAATAAAACAATCGTGACAAACAGCAGCATGATAGATGCTTCGGGCCGGGGAGATGCCGATGCCGGAAACGTCGTGGTCTGGTCGGATAACGACACGATCTTTCAGGGAACGAT
>CAZSME010000113.1:0-4949 GCA_964607665.1 uncultured Nitrospirota bacterium
TGGATATCGGCAACGGCTGGGTCGCCGCGTTTAAGATAGAAAGCCACAACCACCCCTCCTTTATCGAACCGTATCAAGGGGCCGCCACCGGCGTCGGCGGCATTCTGCGCGATATCTTCACGATGGGGGCGCGGCCCGTCGCGTTACTCAACTCGCTTCGCTTCGGCCCACTGGATAACCCCCACAATCGATATCTGATGGAACATGTTGTGGCCGGCATTGCCGGTTACGGCAACTGTGTCGGTGTGCCGACCGTTGGCGGAGAGATTTCCTTTAACGACACCTACACCAAAAATCCGCTGGTCAATGTCTTTTGTCTGGGGATTGCCCGGCGTTCCGATATTATCAAGGGAGCCGCTTCGGGTGTCGGGAATCCCGTTTTTTATGTCGGATCAAAAACGGGCCGAGACGGCATCCACGGCGCCACCATGGCCTCGACCGGTCTGGACAACTCAAAAGAATCGCGGCCAACCGTTCAGGTCGGAGACCCGTTTACCGAAAAACTGTTACTGGAGGCTTGTCTGGAGCTGATTCAGACCGGTTGTGTGGTCGGCATGCAGGATATGGGCGCGGCCGGACTCACCTGTGCGATATCCGAAATGGCCGACCGGGGTGGGATCGGGATAACAATCGATCTGGCCAACGTGCCACTTCGCGAAACAGGGATGACCCCTTCAGAGATTTTAATTTCGGAATCACAGGAGCGGATGCTGATCGTGGTCAAGGCAGGAAGAGAGAAAGAGGCCGAGGCGGTTTTTCAGAAGTGGGACTTAGCGTGTACACGGATCGGACATGTTACAGCGGGAGATCGTCTCATCGTGAAGAACGCCGGCGTTGAGGAAGTCAACATGCCCGTTTCGGCGTTAACCTCACAGGCCCCCGTCTATGAACGGCCGATCGCCCCCCCCCCCTTCCAGGAGATGATCACCTCGCTAAACGAAGAGGCCCTTCCGGAGAAAAAGGGGTATGCCGAATCGCTCTTGACGCTGCTGCGTTCCCCGTCCATTGCCTCAAAGCGGTGGGTCTATCAGCAATACGACTCTATGGTGCAGACCAATACCGTTTTGGGCCCCGGCCGGGGCGCGGCGGTTATCCGGATCAAAGGGTCGGACATCCTGCTCGCCATGACCGTCGATGGGAACAGTGTTTACACCCTTTTGAACCCGTATTACGGCGGCGCCGGCGCCGTTGCGGAAGCGGCCCGAAACCTCGTCTGTGTCGGCGCAAAACCGATTGGAATGACCAATTGCCTCAACTTCGGCAATCCGGAACGACCGGAGACGATGTGGGCCCTCGCGCTTGCAATCGAAGGGATGAGCGACGCCTGTAACGCGCTGCAAATTCCGGTTGTGAGCGGGAATGTCTCATTATACAACGAAACGTTTGGACTCGACATCTACCCTTCTCCCATCGTGGGGATGGTGGGGATTATTGCGCCTCCCGCCACGCCGATGACGCCCGATTTTAAGGCCGACTCCGATCTGATTATTTTAATCGGAGAAACGCGAGAAGAGTTTGGCGGATCGGCCTATCTCAAAGCGATCTACTCGCAGGAGCGGGGCGCGGCCCCATTGCTGGAACTCGAACGGGAGAACCATCTCCAAACGGCGCTGTTGGAGGCAAACCGGCAGGGTCTGCTCTCCTCCGCACAAGACTTATCGGACGGCGGACTGGCCGTGGCACTGGCCGAATGTTGCATTCACGGAAAACGAGGCGCCTCCATTACCATCGCGCCGCCGAAAATCCGAACCGACGCAATGCTCTTTTCAGAATCCCCATCGCGCGTTTTGGTCACAATTTCCACATCACGGCTAAATGCCCTTAAGTCCATCTTAACCGAACAGGCTGTTGCGTATACCGTTCTGGGCAAAACCGGTGGAACTTCCCTCACCGTACAGATCGGTGATAAAATGGTCATCGATCTTTCAATCGACGAGATGAAAAAGGCGTATGATACCGGAATCAGCCGGCACTTCACGGGAGCAGAACGAGGAACCGGTCATGGATAAGTTTCATGAAGAATGCGGCATTGTGGGTGTGTACGGGCATCCGGACGCCGCCAATCTGACCTACCTCGGCCTTTACGCGTTGCAGCATCGTGGACAGGAGGCCAGCGGCATCGTCACCTACGACGGACAGGGATTTCATCAGGAAAAAGACACCGGATGGGTCGCCGACATTTTTACCGAAAAGCGATTAAGCCGACTGACCGGCTCCGCCGCGATTGGCCATAACCGCTATTCCACAACGGGGGATAGCATTCTGGAAAATGTACAGCCGCTGATGGCCACCTATCCCAACGGGACCGTCGCGATGGCCCATAATGGAAATCTGGTGAATGCCGACGTTTTAAGAACGGAGATGGAACGGGACGGGGCGATCTTTAAGTCCACGGTCGATAGCGAAGTCATCCTGCATCTTTTGGCCCGCTCCTCCACCAACCCGTTAATCGAACGAATTGTCAGCGCGCTCTCCCGCGTTCGGGGGGCCTATTCGTTGCTCTTTCTCACCGAAGAGGCCTTAATCGCGGTGCGCGATCCGTATGGCGTGCGGCCTCTGCTTCTCGGGAGACTCAAAGAGGGGTTCATTCTCGCCTCCGAAAGCTGCGTCTTTGATCTCATTGAGGCCGACTACATCCGTGACATCGAGCCGGGGGAGATGGTTAAAATCGACGCAGGCGGAGTCACCTCCTATCATCCCTTTCCGCCGACCCCGACCGCGCAATGTGTCTTTGAATTGATCTATTTTTCACGGCCCGACAGCGCGATTTTTTCGCAATCGGTTCATGGCGTTCGAAAGCGGTTGGGATGGGAGCTGGCCAAAGAGGCCAAGGTGGATGCCGATATTGTGATTGCGGTTCCCGACTCCGGGGTGCTGGCCGCGTTGGGATTTTCTGAAGCGGCGATGATCCCGTATGAAGTCGGGCTGATCCGAAATCATTATGTGGGACGAACCTTTATCGAGCCGAAGGAATCGATCCGGCATTTTGGCGTTAAAGTCAAGCTCAATGCGATTCGGGAGGTTCTGGAAGGGAAACGGGTGGTCATTGTGGACGATTCGATTGTCCGGGGCACAACAAGCCGGAAGATCGTCAAAATGGTGCGCAATGCGGGGGCCAAAGCGGTGCATGTCCGGATCAGCTCTCCTCCGATTCTCTCCCCCTGTTTCTATGGAATCGATACGCCGACCCATAAGGAGCTGATCGCCTCGTCTCACAACGTCGAAGAGATACGCCAATATCTCACGGCCGATACGCTTCAATATCTCTCGATGGAGGGGATGTTTCGAGCGGTTTATAAAGACGAATCGGCGGAGAATACTCATTTCTGCACCGCCTGTTTTACCGCGACGTACCCGATTCCGCTCACGGAGGAGGGGCCCCGCCAGCTCGACCTGTTTGACAGAATGGGTCCTTCGTCCTAGAATCGGACGGGTCAGTCGGATGGGTTCTCAATCCGGCTGCGACCGACTCTGACGAGGAACAACATGGAGAGGACCTTGTATGTTCGGCCTCTTTAAGCAATCGCAATCCGATAAAGCACGGACCAAAGAGACCGCCCTTTTACTCGGCGCGGTGAAAGAGGCGGCGCTTTCTCTTGCCCGCGAAGAAAAAATCGAGACCTTTTGGATCGCCGCGCTGAAGGGGGCGCGCTGGTTCCTGCCGACAACCCGGGCCTGTGTCTGTCTTTATAACGGCGACAGGATGGGTGAAGTCGTCATCCGGTTAGAGGGGGATACCGTTCTCCCTCCACTGCCTGATCCCGTTTCGATCAAAGACGAACCGTTCTCCGAGAAGGAGGGCCGCCCCCACCTGTTTGTGGGTCGATCGGAAGCCGCAACCGATCCGTTTCGCCAGTGGCTCTTTCAGAACAATCCCGATATCGTTTCTTGTCCGCTTTGGTCTCAGGGGACCCACTGGGGCGTCTTATTTTTTGTGCTACACTCTAAAAAGGAGGGCGATGCGTCTCATTTGACGTCGTTGTGCGCCCTTTATGCGGCGCAGGTTGCCGTAAACTATACCCTGTTGAAAACGGCAAACGCATTGGCCGCCGCGAATCGGGCGCTGGAGGCGAAGACGGCAAAGGCCAACGACGCGCTGCGGGAATTTATCGATGTGGCATTACACGATCTCAAAATCCCCCTCCCTTCCATCTTGAGCCTGCTTGCATGGATGGAAGAGGATGTCACCGACCCGGATCAAACGCGCGAATATTTGGCGCGTTTACAGCGACGGATTAAAAGCATGGATGAGATGATCGAGGCCCTTCTGCAACATGTTCATTCTACATTGCATTCGAAAGGAGAGAATGGAAACGTAAGTCATGGGTGACGACTGCATAAAAATTTTATTGGTGGACGACGACGAGATCAGCCGGGAGGCGGTCCATCGCGCCTTAAAAAAGGGGGGGCTGGACTGCCAAGTACAAGAGGCAGAGACCCTGCAGCAGGGTCGGAAGCTTTTGGAAACGAATGCGTTTGACTTCGCCTTAGTGGACTATCGTCTTCCCGATGGCAATGGGGATTGCTTTATTGAGGAGATACGGCAGCGAGAGAAGGGGGTGATACCGGCCATCTTACTCACCGCGCAAGGATCGGAACAGATTGCGGTGGAGACGATGAAGAAGGGCGCCCTGGACTATATCCCCAAAGGCCACATCACGCCGGAGTTGCTCTGCCAATCGATCCGAAATGGCATTCGGATTTATCAGGGCGAGCGGGCCCTGGCCGAACGAACGGCCCAGTTGGTCCTTGCTAATAAGCAACTGGAAGAGGCGAATATCAAGCTGGAGGGGTTAACCCGTATCGATCCGCTGACCGAAGTCTTAAATCGCCGGGGCTTTCAGGAGGTGCTCACCCGGGAATGCCAGTACGCTTCCCGGGAAGGCCAGTATTTTATCGTTCTTTTAACCGACCTGGACAATTTCAAACAGATCAATGACACGCGGGGT
>CAZSME010000114.1:0-4648 GCA_964607665.1 uncultured Nitrospirota bacterium
TTGCTTTTGTCTTTTCTTCGTGTCAGGATCAACGGGTCTCTTCCTCTTTATCATTAAAAACGGTCGAAAGACGTCCATGAAACCGCGCATCTTCTATAAGCTTTTTATTTTTGTTGTGCTTCTGTTTTTCGGCATGAGCGTGACCTTCGGCATTTTGTTCATCACACGGATGAAACAGGTTCTTTTGTCGGAACGGGTTTTGCGCGCCTCCGCGTTGGCCGAGAATCTTTCCCGCAATGCCACAGCAGGGGTCCAGACGCTCAACGTATTGAAGTCGTTGGAGCCGTTGGTGGCGTCGATGATGCGGCAGAAGGATGTTGTTTATGTCGACATCCTGGACGTAGAGGGGGTTTCATTTGTGAGCGCGCCGTCACAGCCGATCCCCCGTCCCGGTTCCAAAACGGCGCGTCCCGACCTTGGCCCGTATCTCTTTTTTACAACCGATATTTCCGGTGGAGAGGGGATTGAGGTGAACTATCCTGTTTTGCTGGATCGCCCGGACACGACGGTCCCAATCGAGAGCCTGGAACGCCGACGGGATGACCCCATTCGACAAGGGGGAGCGGAGGGATCAGGAGGGCAGGCCACTTCGCAGCCGATCCAGATCGGCCTTGTTCGGTTGGGGATGTCGCTTGCGTCGTTTCATCAGGAGATTCGCAACGCCACGATTTTTGCCCTTTTTCTGTTAGGCGGTGTTTTTCTGTTTGGAACCGTGGCCGTCTTTCTTTTTTCACGCCGACTTTCCTCACGGATCGAACGGCTGGCCCGTGCCGCACAACAGTTGGGCGAGGGCGGGGAAGGGGGGGTGGAAATGCGTGTTCCGCTGACACGGCATGACGAACTGGGCGACTTAACTGTCGCCTTCAACAAAATGGCCGATGCGATTCAGCGGTCTAAAGACGACCTTGAAGCCCGCGTGCGTGAGCGAACGGCTGAGCTAACCCGTTCGAATGAGGACCTTGCCCAATTTGCGTATGTGGCTTCGCATGACCTTCGAGAACCGCTTCGTGGGATCAATACGTTGGCCAGCTGGATCGAGGAAGGTTACGCAGACCGATTAGACGAGGAGGGGAAAAGTTATCTTAAGCTCCTTCGGGAACGGGTGCAACGGATGGATCATTTGATCCTGGGGATTTTAGACTATTCCCGGATCGGGCGGATCCAGCAGGAAAAGACGCAGGTTGATCTTAATCTTCTTGTGAGGGAGGTGATCGATCTGTTAGCGGTTCCGTCCCATATCGAAGTGCGTATTGAAAATACGCTTCCGACGGTTTTCGGTGACAAAACACAAATGAGTCAACTGTTTCAAAATCTGTTAGGCAACGCGATAAAATTCATGAATAAACCCAAAGGAAAAATTACGATTAGTTCGGTTGCGGAGGACGCGGCGTGGAAGGTGTCCGTTGCCGATAATGGGCCGGGGATTGAAGCGAAATATTTTGAAAAAATCTTTGAGGTCTTTGAGACCTTAACGCCAGCGGGGGCGGTACGAGGCCCGGGGATTGGCCTTGCGATTGTCAAAAAGATCGTCGAGATGCACGGGGGAAACGTTGGGGTGACATCGGAGGTGGGGCAGGGAAGCCGGTTTACCGTGACGTTTCCGGCGGAAGAAGATCCGGAGGTAACAAGAGAACGGGCATGGGAAATGCGGGGAGAACGGCGCTACTGGCACGGTGAGGGGAGATAGATCGGGCTATTGGCTAAATAAGGGGAACGAGAGGCAGACCACTCCAATCCTTGACAAGAGCGCAATTTTCCTATAATAGGTCGCGAAGATAAGGTGAAGGATAGCCCAATTGAGATGGGTGAGATTCGAGCGAATTCCTGAAAGGATGGAGCGTTGTTATGGAAATGAATTCTAAAGGTTTTACCCTCATTGAACTGATGATGGTGGTTTCAATTGTTGGAATATTGGCTGCGATTGCTGTCCCGAATTTTTTAACTTACCATTACCGCGCCAAGGACTCGGAAGGACTTGTCCTTGCGGGTTCGGTCAGGCAAGATATTGTTGATTTTTATGGTTACACAGGGAGGTTTCCTGCCAACAATAACGAAGCCGGCCTTCCATCGCCAGAAAAAATTAAAGGGAAATATGTGGAAAGTATAGCGGTTATTGATGGGGCCATTCATATTAAATACGATGAGAAGGCCTATGGGAGTGGGGGTGGGGGATCGTGGGAGACGTTATCGATTCAACCCGCCCTTTTAGAGGACAATCCCACCGGCCCTGTGTTATGGATCCAAGATGGACAAGCCCCCTCTTTTCCCGTCAACATTTTCGGAAAAAATAATTCGAAAAAACGTGAACTCAAAAAGGATTCCCCCTAATAAAGCATTAAGCATAATTTCGGCAGGAACAAATGGATTTTATCTTTTACAGAAGGCTTGCTTATTACCGATCTGCCGAACTGGTAGTCGTTGTCATCATCATTGGTTTTTTGGCCCTCTTAATACTGAACCGGTTTGGGCAAATTATCGAATACGTGAAAATGACCGAAACCATATCTTTTTTGGGCTTGCCGGGAATAAACGTAATGGAACATTACGCCCGATACGGAGAATGGCCTCAAGATAATAGAGAGGTGGGCGGGGATTTTCAGAACGCAACTGTAGGGGATACATCCTCTATAAAAGAGATGCAAATATCCGATGGGGCCATCCATTTTATTCTGGGCGGAAAACAAACAGGAAAAATCGTAACCTTTCATCCGGCGATTCTGGAAGGGAACCCTTCGGGACCAATTATTTGGGTGGCGGGAAATAATAATGACAGGCCCGATTGGGTTGTTATTGGGGAAGACAAAACAAATATTGACAACAGGACTATCCCTAAAGTGATTCGGTAAAACATGAATTGGAAAAAACCGCTGTTTGAAAAAGGGAAAATCACGGTAGATCAGCAGGTTCAGTTCTATCGTCAAATCGCTATAATGGCCGCAGCAGGAAACAACCTCTCGAACGCTATTCGCGTCATTGCGGAAGAAGGATATCTCTCCGTCGGGGGAGGGTTGATCACGTCTATAAAAGAAGAGATGGATCGCGGGACATCTTTGGAAGATATTTTTTCAAAACATCCACAGTACTTTAAAGGAATACCCGCGGGCGTGCTTGCAAACGAACAGGATCCAAAAAAGGTGTCCCTTTTTTTTAAGCAAATCGCTGACCTTGCTGAAAGAAGAGAGTTGTTTAGAAAAGAAGTCGCAGAGAACCTAAAGCTTCCGCTGATTGTCATTTGCGTTGCAATCCTCATCAACGTGGGGCTGCTCACGTTTGTTATCCCCGCGTTTAAAGCTCTTTTTAACGACACGGGGGGGACATTGCCCTGGGCCACCCAAGCGGTGATCTCCGTTAGCGATTGGGTGCAAGAAGGGCAGTGGATGCTCTACGCGCTGATGGTCGGCTTGATCTTTCTCTACAAGAAAAATAAAAAATGGGTCTACGGGTTTGCCTCCAAACTTCCTCTATTGGGTCCCATTTTTAATAAAATGGCTGTTATTGAATTTCTAAGGCAGATGCCTTTGATGCTCTCCTTCGATATCTCATTTCAGCAGGGGATCCGATATGCTGCCCAGTCGATGAGCAATCCTTTTTATGCCGAAAAACTCGAGTTAATCGCTCAAAAGGTTTTTGATAAAGGCCAGCTAAAGGATGCACTGGGGGAAACGAAAATCTTTCCCGGTTGGGTGCTTCAGTTCATTGGTGTTGGAGAACGCGTGGATGCTTTGAGGGAGGCTTCTATGGAGGCGGCCGCTATTTATGAGAAAGGCCTGAATCGGGATATTCATCATTTTTTAACCTGTATGAATATTCTTTTTCTGACTCTTTTGGGAATAGGAGTCGGATTTTTGGTCATTGCCATGTACCTGCCTATTTTTAACCTTGCATCGGTTGTAGGGTAGATAAGGAGTAAAAATGATGAAAAGCAATCATCATGGGTTTACCTTGATCGAACTTATGGTTGTTATTTCAATCATCGGGATTTTAGCAACATTAGCCCTCCCTTCTTTTACAGATCGAATCATTCGGGCACAGGTATCGGAAGCGATGGTTCTATCTGAAATTGTGAAAAAGGAGGTCGAAGACTATTATAAGGCCACAGGGAAATTTCCAAAGAATAACGAGAAGGCCGGGCTTCCGGCGGCGGAAAAGATCATCGGAAACTACGTCACGCGCATTGAAGTGAATAACAACGTTGTCGATATTACCCTCGGAAATCGGATTAATAAACATGCCTCGGGGAAGATCCTTACCTTACGTGGAGCCATCGTTTTAAACACGCCCATGGTTCCTATTGCATGGGTCTGCGGATACGCCTCTACCCCAAATGGGATGACCCTTGCGGGGGAGAATCACACCACAGTTCTCTCCAGCCATCTCCCGGTAAACTGCCGTTATTAAAGGGCACCGCTCAAAACCGACTGCGCGACTCAACGGCTGCGTTGCGCGGCGCTCGGAATCCTCATGCATACGGCGTACAGCGCGGTCCCTGCGCGCAGTAGCGCCTTGCATTTGGGCCGTTCGTGACGGTTTTTAGATGTCCCTAAAGCCTATCGATTCCTCGTGGGTTGGCGATACGGTTTTTTGTAGATACTTTAGGCGAATTTGTTTGGAACGTAACGCAACGTGAGACCGATTATCTCAGGTCGGT
>CAZSME010000115.1:0-4614 GCA_964607665.1 uncultured Nitrospirota bacterium
GTTCTTTCCCGTCCCGCCGATACAATAATAAATATCAACACCAGCGCGCTGCAAAAGCAGATCGATGATATGATCGAGACCCTTCATTCCCTTCCCGGAATTGGGTTGGCCGCGCCGCAAGTGGGTCTGTCGATCCGGCTGTTTGTCTTTGATCTCTCCGTTCAGGAGATCGACACTCCCTATATCGGCCCGCATGTGGTGATCAATCCGGAAATCATCGCGATGGAGGGAGAGGAATCAACCGATGAAGGATGTCTCTCCATCTCCGGGTACCGAGAGCAGGTTCGACGCGCCTTCCGTGCCTCAATAAAAGGGTTGGATCGAACGGGAAAAGAAATTAAAATGACCGGAGAGGGATTAACCGCGCGTCTCTTTCAACACGAGGTGGACCACCTCAACGGCCTGTTGATGATCGATCGATTTAGTTCCCTTAAAAAAGATATTTTTTTCAGAAAACTTAAAAAGAAAAGGGACAGATGATCTTTCCCGATCGGCGCCTCCGCGTTGTCTTTATGGGAACACCGGCGTTTGCGCTCCCCTCTTTCAAGGCGATGGCCCATCACGAAGAGGTGATTGCGGTGGTTACACAGCCGGATCGCCCCTCCGGTCGAGGGATGACGCTAACTCCGTCACCGATTAAAATCGCAGCCCTCGAAAAAAAGATTCCCGTTTATCAACCCGAACGGATTCGGAAAGATGCCGCGTTTATAAAGACCCTTGCGGATTTGGCTCCGGACCTCATTATTGTCGTTGCGTTTGGGCAGATTCTTCCCGAAGCGGTTTTAAAGATCCCCCCGTTCGGATGTATCAATGTCCATGCCTCTCTTTTGCCAAAATTTCGTGGCGCCGCGCCGATCCAGTGGGCCATCATTCATGGAGAGAAGACAACCGGCATCACGATAATGCAAATGGACGTTGGGATGGATACCGGCCCAATGCTGCTGCAGAAAGCAGTGGATATTACGCCGTCGGAAACGGCCGGATCGCTTTCGCGGCGGCTTGCTGATATCGGGGCCGATCTCCTCGTCGAGACGATAACAAAAGGCAAGCGAGGGGAAATCAAACCGATCTCCCAAAAAGACTCCGAAGCGACGCCGGCCCCCCTCTTAAAAAAAGAGGAGGGTCGGATTCGATGGGATGCATCTGCGGAGGCGATCTTTAATCGATGGCGCGGTGTTTTTACATGGCCCGGTACCACAGCGTTTTATGACGGGGAGCCATGGAAAATTGTTTCGTTGGAAATCGGAGAGAAAGAGGGTCGCTGGGGCGCCCCCGGCCAATCGTTGAAGCTCTCGGAAAGGGGGCTTGAAGTGGCAGCAGGAATCGGTTATATAATAATCGGGAGATTGAAACGCCCGGGGGGAAGAGAGATATCACCTGCGGAATACGCCGCCGGTCATCCCCAGCAATCGTGGGGTGTTTTTTTATAGGAGATAAGGAGAGACGTGAATACGTTAAAGACAACATTTTTAATGACATTAATGACCCTGTTACTTGTGTTTGCCGGACAGGTGTTTGGCGGAAGCGGCGGGGCCATGATGGCCTTTACGATGGCCCTTATAATGAACGGGATCACCTATTTCTTTTCCGACAAGATTGTGCTGAAGATGTATGGGGCACGGCAGGTTACGGAATCCGATGCGCCCCAACTTTATAGCATTGTGGCCGACTTATCCATGCGGGCCAAAATGCCGATGCCAAAGGTCTATCTGATCGATTCTCCCGCGCCCAATGCCTTTGCCACGGGGCGTAATCCACACCACGCGGCCGTTGCCGCGACCACCGGCATTCTCAAGATATTAAACCGAGAAGAGCTCACAGGGGTGATGGCCCATGAGTTGTCGCATGTGCTGCATCGTGATATTTTAATCGGGTCGATTGCCGCGACGATTGCCGGCGCGATCTCCATGTTGGCCAACATGGCCCAATGGGCAATGATCTTTGGTGGTGGCCGGTCGCATGATCGCGATGAGGAGGGGAACGGATCGCCCATCGCGGGAATTGTGATGATGATTGTCGCGCCGATTGCCGCGATGCTCGTTCAAATGGCGATCTCTCGATCGAGAGAGTATCTGGCGGATGCCGGCGGGGCCCGGCTTTGCGGAAATCCACTCTGGCTGGCCAATGCGTTAAGAAAACTGCATGCCGGCGCGCAGGCGATCCCGATGGACGCAAGCCCTGCAACGGCCCATATGTTTATCGTCAGCCCGCTTACCGGCGGTGGGATCTTTGCCCTCTTTTCCACCCATCCTCCGATGGAAGAGCGGGTGGCCCGTCTTGAAGCGATGGCCTACGGCAGAGGGTAATTGAAAATAAAAATTGCCCCATCCATCTTATCGGCCGATTTCTCCCGCCTCGGGGAGGAGATTCGTGCGGTTGAGGCCGCCGGGGCCGATTGGATTCATATCGATGTGATGGATGGCCGGTTTGTGCCGAATCTCACTGTCGGCCCTCTTGTGGTTGAAGCGGCCCGATCGGTTACGACGCTCCCACTGGATGTTCACCTGATGATTGTCGAACCGGATCACTTGATTCCGGAGTTTGTCAAAAACGGGGCCGATATCATCACCGTCCATCTCGAAACCTGTCCCCACCTGCATCGAACCATTCAACGAATCAAGCACCTGGGGGCACGGGCCGGTGTATCGATCAATCCCGCGACACCGATTTCGTCGATAGAAGAAATCTTAGATGAAATCGATCTTCTTTTAGTGATGTCGGTCAATCCCGGATTTGGAGGGCAGACGTTTATACCCAAAACGCTCGATAAGATTCGGACAGCCAGGAAGATGATCTCGAACCGAAATCTCAAAACCGATCTGGAAGTGGATGGGGGGATTAAGATTGCAAACGCCAAGCAAATCGCTGAGGCCGGAGCCGATGTGTTTGTTGCCGGTTCCGCCATTTTTGAAAGCGGCAATTACACCCAGGCCATTCAAAAACTGCGCGACGCAAATCAATAGTCGCGAATCCGTTTCAAAAAATTCTAGTTTTTGTCAGGGGCTAACGGTATAATCCGCTTCCGAATGATTGGATCCCATCATCATTGATAAAAGAGATGATATTGTCCTCTGAAGATCCTTTAAAACTTGCAGAATCACTCCATCCCCTCGAGAAAAAGGTCTTGATCCTTTTCAAAGAGGGAAACCCCCTATCTGAGCAGGCGCTTTTAGAGGCCGATGCCACGTTGCAGCCGGCCCAACTCTCCATGGCGTTGGGATGGCTGCAGACCAAAGAGATATTGGCGGTCTCTCATGAGGATCGGGCCGAATGGGTCTCCCTGACCGATCTGGGAATAACCTACGCCAAAAAGAAAAATCCGTCTCTTCAGATTGCCGACGAGATCGATCAGAAAGGGGCCACACCGCTCCAGGAGTTGGGTCGAATGTTGGAGCCAGAAGAAAGAAGCTCGGCGATCGGCGCGCTTAAAAAATCGGGGGCACTCCTTTTATCGGATGGGAAGGTCGAACAAATCGATCAGACAAAACTCACCGAATTTATAAAACTTCAAGAGACAACCGAACGACTGGAAAAGTTAGCCGCGGACGTAAAAATGACCTCTCTTTCCGAAGAAGACCAACAGGTTATTGCCCTTTATCATCGCAAACGGGGAAAGTCAAAAGGGATTTTTCGAGTGGATGAACGGGTGATCCGAACGTTCGCTCCCACCGAACGGTTTGCCCCTGTGCTTGAGAAAATGTTAGAGGCCGGGGGGGGCCTTGAAGAGATCGGCACGTTAACACCGGCGATGTTAAAAGATGGAAGTTGGCGGGGCAAAACGTTTCGAAAATATAATATCGATCTTCCACCGCCTCGAATCGGTTCGGGGCGACGGCATCCCTATTCGGTTTTCCTCAATACGGTTCGGGAAAAATTAGTCTCGATGGGGTTTGCCGAAATGGAAGGGCCGATCATTGAATCCGAGTTCTGGAACATGGATGCGCTCTATATGCCTCAGTTTCATCCGGCGCGTGAAATCCATGACGTTTATTTTGTAAAAGGACCGCTATACGATGACACGATTCCGGAACCCTTGATTGACCGCGTCGCGGCCACGCACGAAAACGGAGGCGTGTCGAGTGGTTCCTCGGGATGGAACTATTCTTTCGATAAAAAACGGACGCGCCGATTGATCTTAAGAAGTCAGGGAACGGCGGTTTCCGCAAGGACTCTGGCCTCCGGGCCGACTATTCCGGGAAAATATTTTTCGATTGCCCGCTGCTTTCGGTATGATCAGGTGGACGCAACCCACGCGCCGGACTTTTTTCAGGTGGAAGGGATTGTCCTGGGAGAGGATATCCACTTTCGCACCCTGCTGGGTCTGCTCACCCTGTTTGCCAAAGAGATCGCAAAGGCAGAGGAGATTCGATTTTTACCCGCTTATTTTCCGTTTACGGAACCGTCGGTGGAGATGCATGTGGCGCATCCGACGCTTGGCTGGATGGAATTGGGCGGTGCGGGCCTCTTTCGGCCTGAGGTGACAAAGCCGTTTGGTGTCGATTGCCCCGTGATCGCGTGGGGATTGGGGTTAGACCGGCTGGCGATGACGGCGTTAAAAATATCCGATATCCGCGATCTTTTTTCGTCTGACCTGGAAAAGATTCGCGCCCAGCA
>CAZSME010000116.1:0-4163 GCA_964607665.1 uncultured Nitrospirota bacterium
CCCTTCATGGAAAAGGGGAGTTCTCTCGAATCGTAGCCAAAAACGGGGGAACCGAAAACGCCTTTACCGGAAACGACTATACCGCTTATTTCGAAAACGTTGCGTCCGATCGTGTTCATCTTCCATTGGAACTGGAATCGGACCGAATGCACAACCTCTTGATCGATCCAAACGAGTTTGGCCTGGAACGGGAGGTGGTCAAAGAGGAACGCCGGTCGCGCACGGATGACGATCCGTACTCGTTCCTGGTCGAAACCCTTTATGCCACCGCCTTTATGACCCATCCTTATCGCAACCCGGTGATTGGCTGGATGGATGACTTAAACCACTTAAGTCGCGACGATGCGTACCGACATTATAAACAGTATTATCGGCCCAATAATGCCACGCTGGTTATTGTCGGCGATTTCAAGGCGGATACATTATTGCCTCGGATCAAAGAGACCTTTGGAAAGGTCTCCAGTACGACAACCGTTACGACAACACCCTCTTTAGGGGCATCGGCACCGTCCCATATTGGCAAAGAGCCGCTCCAAAGTGGAGAGCGTCGCACGATCGTTAAAAAAGAGGCGCAGCTCCCTTTTATCTTTTTAGGGTTTCATACCCCCAATTACAAAAACCCGGATACCTATCCCCTGACCCTTTTATCCAACATTCTTTCCTCTGGAAAAAGCAGCCGGCTTTATCAGGAGTTGGTTTATAAACAACAACTGGCGTTAAGCGCGGGCGGTTATTATGAAGACCTGACAACCGATGACGATCTCTTTTACTTCTATGGCACCCCTCGCCCCGGCATTACCGTTGAGGCCGTTGAGACGGCGCTGAATCTGGAGATTAAGAGATTGCAATCGGAGAAGGTGACCGAGATCGAATTGACGAAGGCCAAAAATAAGATTGAGGCCTCCTTTATCTTTGGCGCCGATTCCAACTTCGCCCGCGCGATGCAAATCGGCCGCGCGGAAACGGTCGGCGCGGGGTACGACTACCTCACCCAATATCTCAAAAATATCCGCAAGGTCACGGCAGACGATATCCTGCGCGTTGCCCAGCAGTATCTCATTGAGGACCATAAGTCGGTTGGCATTCTGATCCCGACTCCGGGGAAGGCGTTTTAATGCGTAAGATCGCTTTTTTTATCCTGCTTTTTATTGTCATCAGTCGCCCGGCTTCTGCTGCCGAAATCAAGCCGAAACAGATTGTCATGGAGAACGGATTAACCGTTCTGTTCATCGAACGCCATTCGCTTCCGATTATCAACGTTATGGCGTTGATTAAAGCCGGCTCGGCGCAGGACCTCCCCGACCGTTCCGGGCTCGCGAGTTTTACGGCATCCCTATTGGATGAAGGCACGGGGAAGAGAACGGCGACACAAATATCAGAGGAAGTCGATCTCCTTGGCGCGTCGCTTTCTGCCGGGGCCGATCTGGACTACACCAGCGTAAGCCTGCAAGTGTTGAAGAAAGATGTCGAGAAGGGGTTTGATCTTTTTTCCGATATTTTATTAAACCCGCTATTTGACACGAAAGAAATCGAACGGGTTCGTCGAATGATCCTCGGATCGATCCTCTCCGAAAAAGATGAGCCGATGGCCATCGCTGGACGGGCCTTCGATAACATCGTTTTTGGATCGCATCCCTACCGAAATCCAATCATTGGATTAGAGGAAACGGTGCCCCAGATTGGCCGGGACGATATGGTGTTGTTTTATCAAACGCACTATCGCCCCAATAACACCCTCTTCTCGATTGTCGGCGATCTCACCGAGAAAGAGGCGATCGCCCTCGTCAATAAATATTTTTCAACGTGGGAGAAGAAACCGCTTTTAGAGACGCAAATCTCCGCGCCAATCCTGCAACCCAAAAAGGTCGATCTGATTCAGAAGGGATTAACACAAACCTCTGTCTTAATGGGCCATATGGGGATCGATCGAAAAAACCCCGATTTCTACGCGGTGAATGTAATGAATTATATTCTGGGTGGGGGCGGGTTTTCATCAAGACTGTTGAGTGAGATTCGTGACAATCAAGGGCTGGTCTACTCGGTTCATTCTTCGTTTGATGCCCATCGCCAACCGGGTGCCTTTTCGATTGCCTTGCAAACGAAAGCCAGCAACACCAACGCGGCGATCTTAGGCGTTTTGAATGAGATACGTCGGATTCAAAACGAAGGGGTTTCTCCGATCGAACTGGATGAAGCAAAGGCCTATCTGATCGGCTCGTTTCCGTTGCGCCTTGAGACCGCAGGCAAGCTGACTTCGCTGCTCTCGAGAGTCGGTTTCTATAATCTGGAGCTTTCCTACTTCACCGACTACCCAAAATATATTGAAAAGGTAACCCGGGAAGATATCTTGCGCGTCGCGAAAACCTATTTGCATCCGGAGGCCCTCACGCTGGTTGTTGTTGGCGATCTGGCCGAAGCCAAGGTGAGCCCCCTGCCATGATGATGGAGAGTACAGCCCTTATGGATGGTCTGGACCAGGAAGAGGGATTGGAGGAGATCGCCCCCGGATTCCAAGAGGACGAATGCGGAGAGGAAACGCCTTCCGGTGAAGCGGGCCGGGCGACGCCGTCTCATGAGGTTGCAGAACGAGGCCTCTCTGTTTATGATCCGTTGCACCGATACCTGATGGAAGTCCGAAAATATCCCTTTTTATCGAAAGAAGAAGAGCACCGTCTTGCCATTGCCGCCCACGAAGAAGGCTCCTTGCAGGCGATTACCGAACTGGTCTTATCCCATTTGCGTCTGGTGGCATCGATCGCGATGGAGTACAAGCATCTGCCGATGGACATTATGGACCTGATTCAGGAGGGGAATATCGGCCTGATGCAGGGGATTAAAAAGTTTGATCCCTACCGAAATATCCGCGTGGCCACCTATGTGGCCTGGTGGATTCGCGCCTACATCTTAAAATATATTCTTCAGAATTGGCGTCTCGTTAAGATGGGAACAACCGAGATACAGCGGAAACTCTTCTTTAATCTATCCAAAGAACGAGAGCGATTAGAAAAGTTAGGATACACACCGGGCCCAAAGCTTTTAGCCGATCGCCTGCATGTCAAAGAAGAAGAGGTCATTGATGTCGAGCAACGTCTTCGGTGGGGGCAAGAGGTTTCGTTAGATCATCCTGGAGCATACACCGGGGGTGGAGAAGAAGAGGGAGAAGCCCTATGTATCCCTTCTGCAGAAGCGCCCATTGAAGAGCAGTACGCGAAGGAACAGTTGGCGGAGATTTTTAAATCCCAGTTAAAGGCGTTTTCCGAAACGCTGAAACCGAGAGATCGGGAAATCTTGTTGGAGCGGGTTTTGTCCGAAACCCCGATGACATTGGAAGCGTTAGGAGCGAAGCACAAAATATCAAAAGAGCGGGTTCGACAACTGGAAGAGAATCTGATTAAAAAGTTGAGAAAGTTTGTCGAGCAGAAGCTAAAGGGGACAAAGGATCACCTCTCCTAAACTCGTCTTGTTAAGGAAATCTTCGTGTCGGAACCCTATCATCTTTTTCTTTGTACCGGAACCACCTGTTCCCAACAGGGGGCCGAAGAATCGTTGCAGCAGTTGCGGGAACGGCTTTTTGAAAAAAATCTGAAACAGGTTCGACTGACCCTTTGCCGCTGCCTGGGACAATGTGGCAATGGCCCCAACATGGTGATCTATCCGGAAGGGACATGGTATGGCAAGATGACAGAAGAGACGATCGATCAACTGGTTTCACAACATTTGATTTCAGGAAAGGTTTTGGCCGACCGGGTTCTCATCCCTGTTGACTGATACAGAACGTGGCAATTTATGGACAAGATCGCCATTTATGAAATCCGATTTGACGCCCATATTGGTGTTACCGAGGAAGAGCAGGAAAAGGCCCAGCCCCTTTCCGTTGATCTTGAAATCACCGGAGAGATGAGCACCCATTCGGATCGCCTTGAAGAGACGATCGATTACGACATGCATTGCCGAAACATTGTTGATTTGGGTCGGCAGTCTCGCGTGAAACTGATTGAGACGCTGGCCGAGCAGATGGCGCAGACGGTGCTTCAAGACCCGAAGGTGAGATCGGTCTTCGTGCGCGTTAAGAAGTGCGCCCCTCCCCATCCCGCGATTTTCGGCGGTTTTGTCGTGGAGATCATCCGGAATCGGGATATGTGACCTTGATATAGGCATGTAAA
>CAZSME010000116.1:4173-4607 GCA_964607665.1 uncultured Nitrospirota bacterium
CCCTTGAAGGGGGGGGGTAGATTTTCTTCCCCTTAGTAAGGAAGGATTTACTTCTTCCTTCTCTTCAAGGGGAGAGTCCTTTTCGATTCCTCCCCTTCAAGGGGAGGTTCGGTGGGGATGGGTTTCAAAGACGCCCTGCCCCCTGCTGATCCGACCCGGCTTAAAAATCCCTTTTTCGGTAATGATCGCTTTAATATATTTGGCAGGGGTAATGTCAAAGGCAGGATTCGAAACGGCAATCCCGGCGGGGGCAAATCGAATTCCTCTAACCGTCGTGACTTCGGCGGGGTCTCGTTCTTCAATTGGAATCCGATCTCCCGAAGGGGTATTCAAATCAATCGTGGATGTTGGCGCGGCAACATAAAATGGAATCTTATGTGCCCGGGCCAACACGGCAAGTGTATAGGTGCCGATTTTATTGGCCAGATCGCCAT
>CAZSME010000117.1:0-4573 GCA_964607665.1 uncultured Nitrospirota bacterium
ACGGGATAACCGGCCTGCGCCCAGCTCCGGAATCCCCCTTCCATCGAGGCGACGTTCTGATACCCCATCTTCTTCAACGACTGCGCCGCCACGGCGCTTCTCCCCCCTCCCATGCAGTGCAGGACAATCCGTTTTGCACGGTCCGGGAAATCGTCCTCAACGGTCGTCTCCAGAATGCCGCGCGGAATAGAGGTTACCCCGGGAATATGTCCCTTCTGATATTCCTCCTGTTCTCGAACATCGATCAGGACAAAATCGTCTTTCGTGTCCATCATCGCTTTGACGTCGTTGACCTGTAAGAGTTGGACCTCTTGTTTTGCTTCAGAGACCAAGTCCCTCCACCCCTTCATCGTTCCCTCTCTTCGAAGCGGGATTGTTTTTGTGACCCTCCCAACAGGTGTGTGATGGTTGGCCGTGCAAACAGTCTGAACCCTTGTGCCGCCTGCTCCGGTTTTCCCCCCACACAAATCACCGGCTTTTTTTCAATCATCCCAAGAATATGGGGCTTGATCCCGTCCGCGGCAACAATCGTCTGTTGTCGGAGATCGGCAATGACATCGGGATTGACCAATCCGATAACCGCCGCCCCCTGAAGCAGGTCGATAATAAAGCTCCGTCCTCCAACGGTCATCGCGCCGGAGACAATGACCATATCGGCCTCCTTAATCGTCTGTGCCAGTTTTTCTGTAAAAACGGAGAGCCGGTCCGGCATAATCCCGAAAAACTGCGGAACGCCTCCGCTTTCTCGAACCATGGCCGAAAGACCGTACGAGTTGCAGTCGTATGTACAACCGATGCGGTAAGGCTCGGTGGGGGCAAGCAGTTCATTGCCCGTTGAGAAGATGGCGACTTGGGGCGGCTTTGCAACGGTTACCTTGAGTGTCGCCTGACTGGCCAGCACAAAAATATCCTTTGATCGCAACCGGTACCCTTTTTCAAATAGAACACGGCCGGTCTTGTAGACCGATCCTTGAAGAACCAGATTTTCATGCTTTTCGATCCGAGATGTGACAGAAATCTTGCTTCCCATGTCGGTCACATCGGAGGCCTTGAATACCGCGTAATGGCCCTCCGAGAACCGCTTGATGGCCATGTAGCTCCCGTTTTTTACCCGAACGGTTTTTCCAAGGGGGAGCTCAATGGACATTGAGGGATCCGGGATATCTCCAATGACCTCCAGGGTGATCGGCCTTCTCGATGATGCCAGGGCGGTCTGGGACGCAAGCAGGAGATAGCCCTCTACGGTGGACCGGGAATACGGGGGATCATCGCGAACCGCTTCGACTGTTTTCGCCAGGACACGCCCAACGGCATCGGAGATCGGAATCGCTTCTGTTCCG
The DNA here is from genome assembly GCA_964607665.1 of uncultured Nitrospirota bacterium. GTDB lineage: Bacteria > Nitrospirota > Nitrospiria > SBBL01 > SBBA01 > CAZSME01. The sequence goes on from CAZSME010000117.1 coordinate 1,341, forward strand.
GTCTGTCCTTTCGGAACAAATCCAAGTAGAGAATCGATTGCTTTTTTATTGATAAGACGTTTTGATTCGAATGGCGTTGGCATTTTCGTTTTGACCGGCGGTATTCATACCACGAAGCCGATCGCAATTCAAGCGGGCTATTGTCCCATTTCTTATCGGCCGGTTCCAACGTGTGACCCGCTCTTGGTTTGAAAGAAACGACTATGATAATCTTCCCCGTCATGAATGAAACTTCAGAACAGGCGATACGCGTTCGCTCCACCACGATCCTATCGGTGCGTCGTAACGGCCGTGTGGTGATGGCCGGAGACGGTCAGGTGACCGTCGGAGCCACGGTGATGAAACATAACGCGAAAAAAATACGACGGATTTACAACAATACCATCTTAACCGGATTCGCGGGGGCCACCGCGGATGCCTTTACGCTGTTTGAAAAGTTTGAAGCGAAGCTGGAAGAGTATCATGGCAATCTCACGCGCGCGGCGGTCGAGCTTTCAAAGGATTGGCGAACCGATCGGATTCTGCGCCGTCTGGAGGCCCTGCTCGCCGTGGCCGATCTTGAGCACACGCTGATTCTTTCCGGCAACGGGGATGTGATTGAGCCGACCGATGGGGTGGCCGCGATCGGGTCCGGCGGCCCCTATGCCCAGGCCGCCGCGCGGGCCCTCATCGAACATACGGAACTCGATCCCCGTGCCATTGTGGAATCGGCCATGCGGATCACCGCCGATATTTGCATTTACACCAATCGAGAAATAATGCTAGAAGAGTTGGGCGCGTAAGGAGGAAGCAGGATGGGCCCGGATCAAGCCGATTTTATTCCCCGAAAAATTGTCGAAGAGTTAGACAAATATATCATTGGCCAGAAAGCGGCCAAGCGAATGGTCGCGATTGCGTTGCGAAGCCGATGGCGGCGACAACGTCTGCCGCCGGAGCTCAAAGACGAGGTGATGCCGAAGAACATTATTATGATCGGCCCAACCGGCGTCGGAAAAACCGAAATATCGCGCCGTCTGGCGAAACTGGCCCATGCCCCGTTTATTAAAGTAGAGGCCTCAAAGTTCACCGAGGTCGGTTATGTCGGCCGCGATGTCGAATCAATGGTGCGGGACCTGGTGGAGTTATCGGTGAACATGGTCAAAAGCCAGCATAATGAAGCGGTGAAAGAGAAGGCGGCGAGATTGGCGGAAGATCGTCTTTTAGACCTGCTCCTACCTCCCCCGCCGCTGCAGACGCCCACCGGCATCTCCAGCGAATCGCGAGAGACGACCTATTCCGATTCGTATGAGCAAAGTCGAAAAAAAATACAGCAGCAGCTCCAGGATGGAAAGTTGAATGAACGGTTTGTGGAGTTGGAGGTGAAAGACAAAACGTTTTCCCCGATTGGCGTGATCTCGAACGTGGGGATGGAGGATTTGGAGATCAACCTGCGCGAGATGATGGGAAACCTGATGCCGGGCAAAAAGAAGAAACGGCGCGTGAAGGTTCCGGAGGCGTTGTCGGTGCTGGTCCAGGAAGAGGCGGCCCGGCTGATTGATATGGATGAGGTGACGCGGGAGGCGATTGATCGGGTCGAAAATGCCGGCATTATCTTTATCGACGAGATTGATAAAATTGCCTCACGCGAGAAGGGTCATGGTCCGGACGTCTCTCGGGAAGGGGTGCAACGCGATCTGTTGCCGATCGTGGAAGGGTCGAGCGTGAGCACGAAGTATGGCATCGTTAAAACCGACCATATCCTGTTTATTGCCGCCGGCGCGTTTCATGCGGCGAAGCCGTCTGATCTGATCCCGGAGCTGCAGGGCCGATTCCCCATTCGCGTGGAGCTCTCTTCGCTGAACAAAGAAGATTTTGTTCGGATCTTAACCGAGCCGCAAAATGCGCTGACGTTGCAATATCGGGCCTTGCTGGAAACGGAAACAGTTGATCTGCAGTTTACGCCCGATGGTATCGAGGCGATTGCGGCGATGGCGGTGTTTGCGAACGATCGGGCCGAAAACATTGGCGCGCGGCGTCTTTTTACGCTGCTGGAGCGGCTGCTGGATCAGGTCTCGTTTGATGCGCCGGAAATGACCGACAAAAAGGTTGTTGTGGATAAGGCCTATGTTGAGGAACGTCTGAACGATATTATCAAGGATCAGGATTTAAGCCGGTATATTTTATGAGCGATCTGACCCTGCGAGCAAAAACGTTAGTGGAAGCGTTGCCCTATATCCGCGCCTTTTCCGGGAAAACGGTGGTGATTAAGTATGGCGGCGCGGCGATGACCGATGCCGCGTTGAAGGCGTCGTTTGCCGAAGATATGGTGCTGATGAAATATGTCGGGATCAACCCGGTGATTGTGCATGGAGGCGGCCCGCAGATTTCAGGGATGATGAAACGGCTCGGCAAAGAGGTCAAGTTTGTCGAGGGGGTTCGGGTGACCGATGCCGAGACGATGGGGATTGTTGAAATGGTCCTGGGGGGAACGATCAACAAAGAGATTGTCAATTCGATCAATCGGCATGGGGGACGGGGCGTAGGCCTTTCCGGGAAAGACGGTGGTCTTCTGCTGGCCAAACCGATGAAGGGAAATCGGGAAGCAATCGGTCATGTCGGAGATGTGGCCGAGGTGGACCCGCAGATTCTCAAAACCCTGGAAGGGGGTCGGTTTATACCGGTGATCTCTCCAGTTGGCGCCGATAAAAGTGGACAGAGCTATAATATTAACGCGGACATTGTGGCCGCGCATATTGCCGCGTCCCTTTTTGCCGAAAAGCTTTTGATTTTAACGGATGTCCCCGGTATTCTGGACAAGAATAAAAAACTGCTTCCGACGTTATCTCGTAAGGAAGCGGCCCGGATGATTAAGAACGGTGTCATTATTGGGGGGATGTTGCCGAAAGTGGAAGCGGCCCTGTTGGCGGTTGAACGGGGTGTTCGAAAGTCTCATATTATCGACGGGCGGGTGCCTCATGCCGCTTTATTGGAGATTCTTACCGATCGAGGCGTCGGCACCGAGATTGTGTCGTAGGGGTGGCACGGGCGCAAGGGGCGACCCACCGGGTCGCCCCTACGAGACACGGCGTGTCAATATGAAAGAGGGAAGATAATCTGTGAAACACCGTTGCCGTTGGCAGCGGTCAGTTGGTGGCTCCTCTTGGGAGCGGGCGCGTGGCGGAACCGGCAGACGCAGCAGTCTCAAAAACTGCCGAGGGTAACCTCATGGGAGTTCGATTCTCCCCGCGCCCAGC
>CAZSME010000118.1:0-4564 GCA_964607665.1 uncultured Nitrospirota bacterium
ACTTCTATAATTTGAAGCGGCTCATCAGTCGGATTTTCTAAACGGTGCTTTTCTCCCATCGGCACAAAAGCGCTTTGATTGGCCACCCGATCATACACAGACTCCCCACAGGTTACCCGCGCCGTCCCAGAGATAACGACCCAATGCTCGCTTCGACTGGTGTGGGATTGGAGCGACAACCTGGCCCTCGGGTTAACCACAATCCTTTTTATTTTATAACCCACCCCCTCCTCCAAGACCGTGTATGACCCCCAGGGGCGGATAACCGTTTTGTGAATACGATGCGCCTCTTCCTGCCGCTCCTTTAAGACCGCAACAACCTTTTTAACCTCCTGCGCCTTTTCCTTTGAGCAAACAAGCGTTGCATCTTCGGTATCAGCAACCACAACATCTTTTAATCCGACCACCGCAATCACCCTGTTATTCGCATAAACAATACTGTCTTTACATTCAATATTCACGACGTTACCGGTGATGATATTTCCGTTTTCATCCTTTGGCATCACCTCATCTAATGCATTCCACGAACCGACATCCTCCCACCCCATTTCTGCGGGAACCACGGCCAATCGATCCGATTTCTCCAAAACACCGTAGTCAATCGAGATCGAAGGAAGCGCGGTATAGATATCCGCGAGCACCGCTTTTTCTCTTTCGCCTCCGACCGCTTTCTCTATCGTTGTAAGCCCCGCAGACAACTCAGGCATAAACCGAGCAATCTCTTCTAATAAGACCGACACCTTCCAAATAAAAATCCCCGTATTCCAGTAAAAATTGCCGCCGTTTAGATAACGCTCGGCAGAAGTCCGATCCGGCTTTTCTACAAAACGTTTAACCTGAAAAACGCCAGGACTATTTGGAAGAGGTGCGCCGGTCTGGATGTAACCATAGGCGGTCTCCGGACGGGTCGGCTTGGCCCCAACCGTTACAAGATACCCCTTCCCAGCCACCTCTTTTCCTAAAAGAAGAACATCGGTAAGGGCTTTAGTATTCCGAATAAAATGATCGGCGGATAGGACAACCATAACGCTTTCCGGGTCCTTTTTAGAAAGGGCAATCGCCGCAAGACCAATCGCCGCCGCTGTGTTTCTCCCGATCGGCTCTGTTATAAAATGCGGCCCCGATGAAGGGTCTGGGAGTTGAAATCGGATCTGCTCCTCATGTTGCGAATTCGTTACAATATAAATCCGATCCCTTGGAATAAGCGGGCTGATACGGGAGAGCGTTGCCTGAATGAGTGTCTGGTCGCCAAATATCTTCAGAAGCTGCTTAGGATAGGCCTCACGACTCAATGGCCAAAACCGCGTTCCACTCCCTCCCGCTAAAACAACACCATACATATTGCCCCCTTTCATGTCTCTTTGTATTCCGGGCCGCTACCGCCTTCGGGAGGGGTTAGCTGCCCTCCTTTGGCGCTGATCGCCCCGCATTGTACACAGTTTGTTGGGTTCATCGCCAATGAACGTAGCGGCTGTTCAACAGGCTGTGTTGGTCCCGCAGTCGGCGCTCCGATCGCAGCCGGCGTTCCGGCAGAGATCGGTGCCCATTCGTAAACATTCGCGGGACACATATTGATCCACGCCTCGCCCACCGCCTCCGGAACCTGCGTCTGAATCCGAATATGATTCGGCTGATCATCACGGCTCTTGTTACCAGCAAGATAAACCGAAGAAAGCTTGTCAAAACGATATCGCCCATCGAGCGATAGCACGCATTTTTTCCCGATGAAAAGTGGTTCGTCTCGATCCGCCGTTGTTTGAAACCGCCACCCGGGGAAAAGAGATCGCGTGGCGGCCATCAGTCCGGCGAGCGCCACCCCCGGCCAAAATCCATAATCAAATGCCTGCCGCATATTTCGAACCCGATACAGGTCGTTCATGATAAAGCTGTTCCGCACGACCGTATCATACTCGGAAACGGTTTTTGTTGTGCCGTTCTTTAAGGCCGAAAAGATCGTCTCGGCCGCCACCATTCCGGAGGCCATCGCGTAATGAATCCCTTTTAACGCCGGCACATTCAAGAACCCCGCCCCATCACCAACGACCAACGCGCCCGGTAACGCCAGCCGTTCTGGAACGGAATAATACCCCCCCTCTGGAATCGTCTTGGCGCCCCACGCAATCCGTTCGCCGCCCTCTAAAATTGCTCGAAATAACGGATGTGTTTTGACCTGCTGCAGTAGATCATGGACCGAGATCGTCGCGTCACGATAGCCCAACCCCACAACAAGACCCAATGACGCCTTGTTCGGCCCCATCGGATAAAGAAACGCGCCGCCGAATTCGCGATATTTTTTTGCGCCGCGCAAGGGCCACCCCATCGTGTGAATCACACGATCAATCCCCCGCCGCACCTCCCATATCTCCTTGACCCCCAGCGAATAGGTCTGCGGGTTCGCCCGCTTTACGCCGAAATGAGACAGCATCGCGTGCGTCAGATGCCCCTGCCCCCCTTCTCCCAAAACCGTTGTCCGGGCTGAAATTTCAATCCCCTCCTGAAAGTTCGAAAGCGGCGCGCCGGAGCGATCCCGGCCTTTATCCCCTGTTCTGATACCGCGAACTACACCGTTCTCAACGAGCAACGATACCGCGGGCGTTTCGCAAAAAATGGAGACCCCCCTCTGCTCCGCTTGCTCTCCCATCCATCGGCCCAGACGGCTTAACGATACGGCAAAATTTCCATGATTGCGCATCGTGGGCGGAATCGGAAGCGGCCACGATTTTTGTTTTGTCAAAAAATAAAACGCTTCGTCGTGAACAGGGACATCGAGTGGAAAATCGCCTTCTCGCAATTGTGGGAAAAGCCGTTTTAATGAAATGGGATTGGTAACGGCGCCCGCGAGAAGATGCGCGCCGACATATTTCCCCTTTTCTACAATCGCAACCGGGATATCACCCAACGCGGATTTGATCTCCGGCGCCTGATCCAAAAGCTGCATCAGCCGGATCGCACCGGCCAGATTCGCCGGTCCCGCGCCAACAAAAAGAACACCCACCTCCATCCGATTCTCAGGGGCTGCGGTACTCGGCCCAATAAAATCCTGGGGCGTTGTCGGAGGGGGAAAGTCGGATGGGATCATCGGCCTATGCCCCACGGCTGTAGAAAGGAAGCGGCGTTGCGACAGCAGGGAGGGCTGTCCCATCGGTGGAGACCGATACCGCTGTCCCCGGCGTCGCCGCCGACCTTCTCAAATAGGCCATCGCAATCGGTTTTTTCAAAAACGGAGAGTGCGTCCTGCTGGTCACCCAACCGGCATCCTGGCCCTCATAAAGAACCTTATCTCCCCGATGGGGCAGGTCATCGCCTACGAATGTCAGCCCCATAAGGTGTTTATTCACATGCCCATATGTTTTGATTCGGGCCACCACCTCTTGGCCCGGATAGCATCCCTTGGTATAGCTGATAGCAGTCTCCTCAAGCCCCGCCTCAACCGGGATAATCTCTTCATCAATATCGGTCCCATAACGGGGCACGCCGGCTTCAATCCGCAACATTTCCAGCGCGGCCTGTCCCACCGGAACAAGACCCACCTGCTTGCCCACGGTAAGCAACGTTGCCCAAAGATCACAAAGCCCCTGTCGATGGCCATAAAGGTGATAGTCGTCCTCGCCCGTTTCAGATCGCTTGATAATCAGATGCGGATTGGCGTTCTGGGGAAACATCGATCGCTCCTGCATCGCCGGAAGCGGGCAACCAATCAAAGACGCAACGACCGCCTTCGCGGAAGGCCCCGCGATTAAAAGCTTTCCCCACTGCGGAATTTCGATGCTGATTTTTGATCGAAACTTAAACCGCATCAGGTGGGCATAAAATTGCTCAGCGGCAACCGACTCCATTTCCAGAAGATAGACCCCCGGTAGCGGATAAACATAAAAATCGGCAATCACCTTCCCTTTAGCCGTCAGGAGCGTGCTGTATATCCCTCTCCCTTCCTTTGCGAGATGGATATCGTTACTGATCAGGTTTTGGAGGAATGTTGTTCGATCTTCGCCAAAAAGAAGATATCGCCCACCATGCGAAAGGTCGATCACGCCTGCCCGCTCCCGCACCGCGCGATATTCCGAAAGCGGATCGGTATAATACTCTGGCAGACTCCATTCACCATACTGCGTAAATTGCGCCCCACTGGCCTCGTGTTCTTTTTTTAGAATCAGTTCGTTCACGGCCGAATTGTATCCGCCCTTGGCTTTGCATTTCAACAACGTCTCGTTATATGCTCTCTTCGCACAATGCTCTACTACCTCTTATTCAATTTCATGCTGGTGATCGGGGGATGTTTTCTGCCGTGGTTGCACTCCGCGCTGTTTGTTGTCCGACTCCGAGGGATTGATATGGTCGATGGAAAAGTCATGTTGGCCCTTGCGCTGGTCGGCTTTTTTGTTCTGTTGTATCAGTGCATCACAAAAAAGGAATGGGGAGGGGGATTTTATGGCGCCATCGGGGTTGCCCTTGTGGCGATTACAGGACTCGACCTTTATACGTTCTACAAAAATAACTATCCGATTGGGCCGGGGATTTACATATCGTTTCTGGGAGGCGTTCAAATCGTCGGAGGATCTTTGTT
>CAZSME010000119.1:0-4541 GCA_964607665.1 uncultured Nitrospirota bacterium
TTCCTGCAATCGCTTCGGAGAAACGCTCAAGAAAGGTATCCCGTATCAAACCGTCCGGGCCAAGGTAATCCGCCATTTTGATCAGACGGTCCGGATTTTCTTTCTGAGCCAATAACACCTCTCTTTGAACTTTTTTAACCATAACACCCGTAAAAAGAAGATAGGGAAAAACAAGAACGGTCCGGTAAGGAAGGGTCCGCGCGTGCCGTAACGCATCGGATAGAAGCGGCGTGGCAACAGAGGCGTAGCAACCGAGGGCCCAGCCCACTTGAAATGCTTCCGAGAGGAGCCGCGTAAGCGTCGGGACATTGCTGTTGGCCCCCGAATCAGAGGTTCCACGACCGACGACCAGAAGCAGGACATCACTGGGGTTGATATCGGCCAGTTCGGATAGCGCTTGCTTTATCCGCATCTGGCAAAGGGCAAGAATGTTGGGATGCAGGCCAAGGGGTTCTCCATAATAAATTGGGATATTCGGATGGCAATGTCGCGCGTCCTGAATCGCGTTGGGAATATCGTCCTTGGCATGCCGGCCCAGGGTGAGCATTGCCGGTAACACCACAATCGACTCGGCCCCCTGACCCATCGCGCTGAGGATGGCGTCTTGAATCGCCGGCGGCTCAAATTCCAAATAGCCGCATTCAACAATCCCCTGAAACGACTCCCGGAGCAACGAGACGGTTTTCCGGCATTCCAGGATCGCTTCCGGATCGCGACTCCCGTGCCCCACTACGACAATGCCAACGTTGCGCGCTTTGCCCACGTCCCATTATCCTCTCGCATCGTCGGTTTTCAGTTTCCTCCTCAGATGCCTCTCAACACTCGCCACCTTGCTGGTTAAGCGGCCCCGCTGTCCCTTTCGGTAATCGATCTTAATGACCGTTGAAACCCGATCGCAGTCTTTGGACATTTTTGCAAGACAGGCCTTGACGACTCCCAACACAGCATCCCACGGCCCTTCGATAACGGTTCCCATTGGATTTAACCGATAATCCAGCCCGCTTTTCTCGATGATTGCAAGCGATCGCGCAACATATTTTCCAACACTCTCCCCTTTCGTCAGTGGGGACATCGAAAACTCCAACAGGATATGTTCACTTTTTTTAAGCGCCATCTCCGCCTCCTCATGTTATGACAAATCGTTGCCTTGTATCTTCCAAACCGACCCTTCCGGCAAAAAGGATAGCAGGGCCCGGGTGCCTCGTTCCAGATAGCTTAAATCCTTTGATTCGAGCGTGACGACAACCTTGTAGTCGGGTTGATCCAAAACCGGATAGGACCCAATTATAGCCGTTATTATATCCGCCCGCTTACGCAATGTTCTGGCAGATTTCCCTGGGGATAATACGTCCTAATGAGTTGCCGTGCTAGGCATACATTAATTTGCCTTTGGGTTGTGGAATAGGACGGCCTAATTCTTTTGCCGTCTCAAGCCATTCGGCAATCATGATCTCGGCATTGAAAAGGGCTTTCTGATAAGTTTCCCCGTCCGCCATACATCCGGGAAGTTCGGGCACCTCAGCAATAAAAGAGTTATCTTCCTTACTCCAATAAATAATAATTTCATATTTACTCAGCATGGTCACCTCCTATCTTGTATTTGAGAATAATGTTACGAACTTGTTTTACCTGGTAAAGTTTTGCCATCGATTTCTTAGGTTGTAAATTTAAGATTTCTTCAATCCCATTCTTTGTAAAAATATGATGATCGCCCCGAACGCGTTCGTCAAATCCAAAATGAATCAAAATGTGTCTCAACTCTGCAAAGTGTATATTGGCGTCTGAAGTGCCGCTTAGTAATTTCTGTAGGATTTTATCGTATTTTCCCATTATAATTCATTTTTCCAACCTTTTGCTGTGATTCAGCCTATAGGTTCAACGCATGGCGATGAACAAGTGAGTTCTATTGGTTTTTTCCTCTCCCCGTGGGGGAGAGGGTAAGAAACAAAGGAACTTCCAACCATAATCCCCATCTCCTCTTTCTTGTCCAGCAAAAAAATGTCCAACAGTCAGTTTCGTCAGTGGGGACATCGAAAACTCCAACAGGATATGTTCACTTTTTTTAAGCGCCATCTCCGCCTCCTCATGTTATGACAAATCGTTGCCTTGTATCTTCCAAACCGACCCTTCCGGCAAAAAGGATAGCAGGGCCCGGGTGCCTCGTTCCAGATAGCTTAAATCCTTTGATTCGAGCGTGACGACAACCTTGTAGTCGGGTTGATCCAAAACCGGATAGGACCCAATCAGGAGGTGGGGAAACTGCACTAGCGTCTTCGAAAGCCCCTCCGCAATTTTTTCCTCCTCCCGATTCAGAAAAACCTTCATGAGATAAAACGGAGCCTCTCGAAATCGTTCTTTAATCGCCGAAAACTTTCTTCTCAAAAACTCCGGCACCCCCGGAAAGATATAGATATTTCCGATAAGGGGAACCGGTGTTCTTAAATTTTCTCCACAGATCAACTCGGCCCCTTCTGGAAGATAGGTCATCTTCATCAACGCGGGATTGTTTTTGTCCGGGTAGAATTTCTGTAAAATTTCTAAAAGAGCCGGATGCGGAGTAAGCGGCTTATTCACCCCTTTCGCAACCCCTTCGATGGTCACATCGTCATGCGTCGGCCCAATACCGCCGCTGGTAAAGATATAATCAAATCGGGTGCGACAGAAGGCAATTTCATCCGCAATAATATCCACCTCGTCCGGGATAATCGAAATCCGTTTTAGATTGACACCCAGCGCGCGAAGTTCGGACGCAAGGTAAGGGATATTTTGTTCGGTGACCTTCCCCGACAACACCTCGTTTCCGGTGATAACAAGCGCGGCTGTTTTTCCAAAATCGGTATCCATTAGACGAGTGATGCTCCACACTTTTTACATTTCTCGCCCTCTTCGTTTTGCTCATTGCAGGCGGGACAAATACGCCCCTCGCATCCGGGGGGGGGACGACGCAACCCCGGCAAGGCCAGAAGGATAATCCAAACGCCGAGCAGCCCCAGCGCGATCGCCATAAAAAGAGGTCCGCCAATCATATGCGTCTAAATCCCCAGCAGCCTTTTTGCGTTCTGCAATAAAATCTTTTCCATCACCTCAGGCTTAAAACCCACCTTTTCCGCATCGGCAATCCATCGCTCCGGTGTTAGAAAAGGATAATCGGACCCAAACAGCACCCGATCCTGTAACAGCGTGTTCGCGTATCGAATTAATGACGGAGAAAAATATTTCGGCGACCATCCCGACAGGTCGATATAGACGTTTGTCTTATGCACCGCAATCGCCAGCATCTCCTCTTGCCAGGGCCAGGAGGGATGGGCGCCGATAATGGTTAATTGAGGAAAATCGGCGGCGATATCGTCGATGTACGGAATCGGCTGGGCATATTTGAGTTTCAATCCGTTTCCTCCCGGCACCCCGGCCCCCACGCCGGTTGTCCCGGTATGAATCAGCAGCGGAACGCCAAGCCCCTGACAGATTTCCCACAATGGATAGAATCGGCGATCGTTCGGATAAAAGGCCTGCACAATCGGATGGCATTTCAATCCGCGAAGTCCCAACTCACGCACCGCGCGGGTGAGCTCGCGCGTGGCCGAAACCCCTTTCCATGGATCGACCGAGGCAAACCCGATAAAACAGTCCGGGTGTTTTTTGACCAGATCGGCAACATAATCGTTTGTAACCGGGGGAAGGCCGGTTGCGGTTTCGGCGTCCCACGCAAGTAACACGGCCATCATATCCAGCCGCCGATAATAGTCGGCCATCTCGGTAGCACTGACCACCGCGTCATGCCGATGAAAATAATGAAGGGCATCCGCGATATATTTCCCGCCGGCATCGACAAGATATTCACGGGTGCCCGGATGGACATGCATATCGATCGCGCGCATTATATCACCCTCCCCCTGGCCTCTCCCCCCTCAAGGGAGAGGGGACGTTTTTGCTTTTGGTAAGCGCCGGTGATCTCGGCTTCAAAATAACATTGTCTATTAAACGAACAGACCCGATACGCGCCGCAAGCAGCAGCGCCGTTTTCCCGATAATCCGATCCACCGGCTCTAATGTTTCGGGATCGCAAAACGCGGCATAATCGACGGCGATCCTTGGCTCCGATCTTAAAACCGATTCTACTTCCTTTCGTAAGAGATCGCAATCGCGTTTCCCTTTCTTCACCAACTGCTCCGCGTGAGACAACGCACAATACAAAACCGTTGCGGCCTGCTTTTCAGATACCGACAAAAAACGATTTCGGGAGCTTTTAGCCAGACCGCTTCTTTCGCGAACGGTTGGCAAAATACGCAGTTTCAAATCGAAGTGGAGATCATCCACCATCTTTCGGATCACAACCGTTTGCTGATAATCTTTCTGTCCAAAATAGGCGACATCCGGTTTTATAATCTGAAAGAGTTTGGCCACGATGGTAGCAACCCCCTGAAAATGACCCGGCCGAGAGGCCCCTTCCCATCGCTTCGCCACGCTGTCAACGGAAACCGATGTGGCCAAATCGGGCGGGGTAATCGTCTCTACGGAGGGGGCAAAAAGAAGATCGACCC
>CAZSME010000120.1:0-3205 GCA_964607665.1 uncultured Nitrospirota bacterium
TAGATCAGCGCTTCCCCCCGGTTGGCAATTAGCAGACACCGGGGGGACACTGCGGTTGAATCAGTAGTTCCACATCGGTAACGCCGGTCACGGTCTCCTGTTCTAACTGACCCTGATCATCGGGGGTCTCGTCCGAAGAACCTTCGTCCTCATCGGAGGAAGCAGGAATAAACCCCTCTCCTTCCGTAGAGCCTTCCCCGGTAGAACCCTGGTTCTCAACTTCCTGCTCGACTTCAGCAAGCTCCATATCACTCTCCTGCCCGCCTTCCCCTTCAACCTGATCATCGACCTGTGTTGCATTCACCAGCTCCTGCATCAGACTGGGCGGCGCCGCTTCCGGGGCGGTTGGTGTGCCGCCCTCCGCAACGGTTGTGAAGTTGCCCGGTGTGACCAGAACCGGAGCTGGAGGCGGCGTCCCCGGGACAGTGGGGCCCGATGAAAGGGGCGTCACCGAGACCGATCCACCATCGGCAAGAACGGTCACAACCGTTTTCATCACACCATCGACATTGATCATCCCAACAACAAAATGCGTCCCGCGCGCGGCTGCGACCGCCGTCGGCGTGTGAACCTCAAACTTGGAGCCACTCCCGGTAAATGCCTTCCCCACTAACGCCCGCACCTTTCCACTTGCCAGGTTGATCTGCGTGCTCCGATAATCTTTGTTTGGATTGTAGACACTCTCCGTAATCTCGATTTTTGTCTTTGGCCCCAGTGTCAGCAGGCTATCGTCCTTAAAGAGGAGTTTCGCCCTCGATTTATCGCCGGTTTCATAAGTATCCTTGAAAAGGACGGGGTCCTGCTGCTTGACCGGTTGTGCTCCCTTTTTCCCTTCCCGAATCAGATGAACCTCTTTGAGCGTACGGGTAACTACCCCTACCTCCGGCTGGCCGGCAAACAGGCGTGCAGGGTAGAGTGGCAAAAGAAAAACGAACAGGCTAATAAAAATAGTAACACCCCCCACCCTAGCCCTCCACCACTTGTGGGGGGAGGGAAGGAGGGGGGGGACTCCCTCGCGACTATTAAACGTCGTTTTCATCTAAAACCTCCATCCATAGTTTAGGGAAGAGATATGCCGTGTGTAATCAAAAACCGGAAGGTTCGAATCGTTCCTAGTAAAGGAATGATTAAAACTCAAATCGCTCTGCGGTGTCAGCGTTCGAGTTAAACGGAGATTCGTGGTATAAACACTATCCTCCCGAACCTGCCCCCCCTGTGAAAACGAATTCGGATTACTATAATCCTTGAGGCTGTAACCCGCCCCCAGCTGGCCCCGAACATCCATCGGAAAGAGCACGTCTGTTCCAACGGTTACGTGATGTCCGGTGAGGTCCCAGTCCGGCCCCTCGGCATCCTCCCGCTCAAACGCATAGCCGACCTTCGCCAAGAACCCCCCAAACGATATACGGGTCGATAGTCCGATCTGGTTGTTTGATCCGTCCCGCTCCGAATTGACCGGAAACGTTGGGCTTTCCAAAAAATCCTTGGATTGAATCTGATAATAAAACTGGGACGAGAACGTTGGACGTGGGGTATAGGTGTAGGCGGGCCGCAGGGTCTGGGTCTTAAGATAACGTTCTTCATCCAAAAATACAACATCGTACTGATAGTCAAAACGGGCCTCATTCGCGCCATCCTTGTGGGCGATATACAGGGCCGGCGTATGACTTTGCGTATTAAACCGGGTCAGTGTTTGGTGTAGGCTCTGATAGAGGGTATAGCTCGTTCCGACTTTCCAAACCTCCTCAACGGGGAAGAAATAATCCCCTTTCGTGTAGACAACGGCCCGGCCATCGCCGCTTCCACCGGCTGTTTGGCCCGCCAACGGCCCGTCCGACGGCTCCAGCAACACGTTGTTATCATACTGCAGGCTGGCATTCAAAAAAAGACTCCATCTTCGCCCTTTGCGTTCTGCTTTTTTTGTCTCTTTGATACGCTTTTTCGCCAATCCGGCAAATCCCGAATCGGGCCCATCTTCAAGCACCACACGAAAGGCCTCCTGCGCATCCTCATATAAGCCGAGCCGATAGAAGGAGATCCCCGCATAGTAATGGGACGCAATCGCAACCGACGGCTCTAAAAGGGCCGCGCGCAAAAAACGGGGCGCGGCCGATTCATCTTGTATCAATCCCTGATAGGCCCGCGCCTGATGAAACACAACGAAGCCATTATCCGGAGCAAGCGGCTCCGCAGACGCAAGGACGTTGAGCATCTTATCAAATGCCTGACGATCATAATAAAACGTCGCGAGGGACAAGTAGGCATCGATGAGCATCGGGTCTTGTTTAATGGCCGCGCGATAGGCTGCCTCGGAGACGTCAAGCTGCCCCTCTCTCTCTTTGATAATCCCCATTAGATAATTGGCACGGGCATCGTCGGGGTAGGCCGCCAGTACAACAGCCAATGTACGGCCCGCTTCATCCATCTTCCCCAGATTAAGAAACTGGGCTGTTTTGGCAAGGAGCAAATCGTAGTAGACAACCGGCTTTGGGGGCAACGCACCTTCCGGTGTGGGAAGGGCAACCGTTTCCACCGGAGGAAGCATAACGACCCTCGGCACCTTTCTTACAAAATGGACCCGCCGGCTTTGCTTCGCACACCCAGCTTTATCTGCCGAACAGAGCCAGTCGCGTACCCCGTACCCGGTAACCGACAACCGAGACCACGCCACCCCTTTTTCAACCAATCGATCCCGCACCGATGCGGCGCGCAGTTTAGCTACAAGCCGGTCGAGTCCGGCATACCCCTCATCGTCGGCATATCCTTCAATGACAATATCCGTTTCCGGGTGCGCGATCAGCCATTGCGCCATCTTATTTATTTTCTCGCTTGAAGGCATCTCCCATTGATCCTCATTAAATAAAAGGTCTTCGGCGACGCCTTCTGGGAACGGGATAACAAAATGAACCCGCCGGCTTTGCTTCGCACAGGCAGATCGATCTGCCAAACAGATCGCCTCCCGTACCCCATAACCTTTGATAGACACCCGAGACAATGCAATCCCTTTTTCAACCAGACGATCGCGCACCGAGGCGGCACGAAGCCGCGCGACAAGCTGATCCACCCCGCCCCCCGAATCGGCATACCCTTCGATGAGAACATCTATTGTCGGATGCGTTTTCAGGATCGCAACGATCTCGTCCATATTCTCTCCGGCAGGAACCGTCCATTGCTTATAATCAAAGGCGATGTCGTTCGGGAGCGG
>CAZSME010000120.1:3305-4529 GCA_964607665.1 uncultured Nitrospirota bacterium
CCATCTTCCCAGTCGTCAACGGTCACTTCCTGGTGGGTCTGACTCTGGAATTTCTTGGGATCGGCAAAGGAAAGCGCACTCGTGCCCGCCGCAATCGCCCGAAAAGAAAGGGTTACCAATCGGCCGCTGCCATTGATATTCCCTACTTTACCCAGCCGGGTCACGCCGACAGTGACCCTTCCCTGTTGCCCGTTCCGTAAGGCCTCTTGAAAGACCGTCGGCCTTCCATCCTGTTTAAAAAAGTCCCCTTCTTCCGCGCCGAGGTATTCAATGATCTTCGGATCGTACGTCAATCCAAACGCGAGATAAAACGCATCTTGCAGATCGAACACTTCAATCGTCCGAGAAAAGGTCTCACCCACCGCAGGGTTACTTGTTGCGGGCGTGAAAAAGACCTTCGTAAACTGGGTGGGGGTAATTGCAATGGCCAGCTGAATCGGTGTGCCATTCAGATTCGCGGTCGCAGAACCGGTAAAGATCACCTTCCCATCCTTGTTTCTTCCTTCGATGCTAAACAAGCGATTGTCCCCATTCGGCACGCTAAGGTTAAAGGAGGTGGACTCCTGACCTTGGGAAAGACCCGGACCGACCCCAACAACGGGATCCATCCCTTCACCCGTTACCGTCAGGATCAATGTCTCGATAAATGAAAAGGCCGGGGCCATGGCCACCTTCTGCGTTTTGGACGGTCGCGCGACGGTCACATGCACCGACGTTGTTGCGCCTTTCGAGGATGGCCCAGACGGCACCCCGCAGCCAATGAGAACCAGAAGAATCGCGCTGATCAGTCCCAATCGCTTCATTTTAACCCCATCTAAGATAACCTTCGCATCCTTGATTGACCGTCTCTATTCTGGGAGGGTCTTTCCAAAGTTGGTGCCCAGAATAACCACATCGGTTCCATCCACCGTTTTATCGCCGTTCAAATCAGCCGTAGGATCAAAATCGGCCTCTCCTTCGTTTGTCCCAAAGGCCACCCCCAATCGCCCAAGGTCAATGCCATTCACCTCACCATCGTCATCCATGTCCGAGGCAAGAAGCAGATTATCCGTCGGGTCGCACGGATCGCCAACACCGTCGTCGTCGAAATCGGCCTGATCGGTGTTGACCGTATCAACACAGTTGTCGCAGGCATCGCCAACGCCATCGCCATCGGTATCCACTTGATCAACGTTAGCGGTATTGGCGCAGTTGTCGCATAGATCGCCTACCGTATCGCTATCC
>CAZSME010000121.1:0-4521 GCA_964607665.1 uncultured Nitrospirota bacterium
AGCCAACAGCTGCCAGAACGAAACCTGCGTGCCGATATACTCAAGCTTCAAATCGAGTAGCGTGCGTTCATCTTCAATCAGATTCATAAAATGAAGCTTTCCTGTCTGATACCCAATTTGGCCTGCTTTTAGCGACTGTTCGGCCTGCGGCAGCAGATCCTTTTGATAGACTTCCATAACCCGTTCGGCGGTCTTGATCCGTGTAAAAAGGTCTCGAAGTTCAAACAACGTCTGGTTATGGAGTATGATCTGCTCCGCACGGGCCTGGGACTCCTCGGCCGCGGCCTGTCGGGTGCGGGCATCGTATTTATCCGAAAAAACCCACGGAAGGTTCATCTTGAAATTGGCCTGCCATGCGTTGGGACCGCCATGCACATCCCAACGCATGACCTCAACCATAAAGTCGGGCAGATTATTTTTGTCCGCAAGATGCTTGACCTGCTCGTTTTTTTCAATCATGAACATGGCCGCTTTGAGTTCCGGACGTTGCCCGGCCTGCTGCGTCAACTCCTCAAGAGTCGCTGTAAGGGGACGGTATTCCAGGGTTTCAACCAACCCCAACGGTGTATCCAGCGGGCGATTTAAGAGGGTATTCAGCTCGGCCGTGTTCGAGAGCCGTTCTTGTTCTAACATCAGCAGGCTGTTATGCAGCTTTGTCAGCTCCCGTTCGGCCTTAAGCAGCTCCTGCTGTGACCCCTGCCCCACGGCATACTTTTGAGTAGCGATCTGTATCAATTCGGCAAGCAGTGCCTGGTGTTCAACATGGAGATCAATACTCTTTTGGATCAGAAAGCGTTGGAAATAGGCCGCCTTCACACGCGCCGTAATCTCACGCATCTTGGCCTGGTACTCTTGTTCTGCGGCCTCCGAAGACTTACCGGCAATCGCCCCCTTTAACAATCGTTTCCCGGGATACGGGAAGGTTTGACTGATCCCATACCAGGTCTCACCAGTCCGACCGAGGTTCACGTTATTTGGAATCTCCCACTGGGTGAGAATCAGTTGGGGGTCGTCCAGTGATTGGGCCTGAGGCATCTCCTCCCGGGCCGCTTGCCATCGCTGATTCAATAACAGCAGCTCCGGGTTTCCAGCCAACGCTTCCTCGATCAACGCGGTCAAAGAGAGAGATGGCTGTTCCTCGGCCGCAGAATCAGCGATGGCTCGAATGGGCCATAACAAAAGCGTTGCGGCCATCAGTATGGCAATATATTTCTTAGATCGTATCAACACATTATCTCCCGCGACGTATTGCAGTCCCACAATCAAAACATAATTATGTTGTCATTCCGGCAATCTTTAAGCCGGAATCCAGAAAATGGAAATAATCCACGCTGGATTCCCGATAGAAACATTCGGGAATGACGACAAAAGCAAATTATTTAGTTGAGGGAATTAAATACGAAGGGAACGGGTGAGAAGATAAAGATCGACGGATTGACGGGGGCCCGCCATTCTATCGTTTGTAAGGAAGCCGCTGTTGGGACGCGGGCTTAATCTGGCCTGTTGGTACCCATAAAGGCCGGTATCGGTTAGGGCCTTCATCGCCGCTTCGGTTACGCGAGTGGAGGATGGCGCCGTTAACTGCTCTTGGCCGGTGACGACGAGGGTCTGCTGACATGACTTCCGTGCCTCCTCTTGCGTTGTTCTCATACGGCAATGGTCGGTGCAACAGGCCATCGGCCGGTTACGGCTCATCTTTACCGGTGAGGGGAAAAGACAGGCGGAGACCTGCCCACTCATCAGCGCAATCAGCATCAAAGAGGCAAGAAGCGAGGTAAAATGTCCAAACGGCTTTTTCATCGTAACGTTCATCCTTACGATATTAAAAATAGCAACGCTTCAGGGGCAAAGTCAAGTTTCGTGCTTGTTGGGGCATGGGAAACGGCAGATCGTGGTCTTACTGTTTCCAGAGTTTGTAAAGGTTACAGCGTGTCGATAAATTCTTCATATTCAATCGGGACGTTGATAAATCGAATCCCCATCCCATGTTTTTGGATAACACGCGCCATTGCGGGTGGAACCCGCTTGGCCCATTGAACAACCCCTTCGGCCAACACGTTTTTTCCATTACAGAGTGACAGTTCAAGAAAAAGCCGGGTTGGAGGTGAATAAATCCTGCCGGATTTTAAAAGTATTCCCGATTTCGATAAGTCGAAGGTAAACCCAACATGCTGTCTCGACCCAGCTTCTTCTCCGAAGCGAACCGATACCTGTCTCAAATAACGTTTGTCTCTTCTTTTTTCCATATCAGTATTGTGGCACAGGCACACCGTCCTCATCAAGGCGTTACAAGGATTGAACGGCTCGCACTGCATTGGCGAACAGGCCGTTCAATCTGTTAGACTGGTAATCCATTGGAGATATTAAAAGACCCATGATTGAGATTTGGCCGGGTGAACCGTATCCTTTGGGCGCGACATACGATGGCGTGGGAACCAACTTTGCCATCTATTCCGGTGTCGCCGAACGGGTAGAGCTTTGCCTCTTTGACGCGCAAGGACACGAGACCCGCATCGCGCTTCCCGAAATAACGGCCTACGTCTGGCATGGATATCTCCCGAACAGTGGCCCCGGGCAACGATATGGTTTTCGCGTATACGGGCCCCATGACCCCAAAACCGGACATCGGTGCAATCCCAATAAGCTGCTCATCGATCCCTATGCAAAGGCCATCGATGGGGCGGTGCATTGGCACGAAGCGCTGTTTGACGATCATGGAGATGATCTCAACAATCCCGATCTAAAAAAGAACAATCTCGATAGCGCCCCGTACACACCCCGGGGCGTTGTCATCAGCCCCTATTTTGATTGGCGAGGCGATCGGCTGCTACGAACGCCATGGCACGAAACCATTATCTATGAGCTCCATATTAAAGGATTTACCGCGCTCTATCCCGATCTTCCGCCGGAGCTTCGAGGCACCTATGCGGGCTTGGCCCATCCGTCGGTCATTAAATACCTAAAGGAACTCGGCATCACCGCGGTGGAACTGATGCCGGTGCACGAGTTCATTCACGATCGCCGGCTTTCCCTGCTGGGCCTTAGAAATTACTGGGGCTACAATACGCTTGGCTATTTCGCGCCTCACCATGAGTATGCAACGCGCACAAAGCCCGGGACACAGGTGCAAGAGTTCAAGCAGATGGTTCGCGCGCTTCATGAGGCCGGGATCGAGGTGATTCTGGACGTGGTCTACAACCACACCGGGGAGGGAGACCATCTCGGCCCCACCCTCTCTTTTCGCGGCATTGATAATGCGGCCTACTATCGCCTCAAGGCGGACGACCCGCGCTTTTACACCGACTACACCGGCTGCGGAAACAGCCTCAATATGCTCACCCCGCATGTTCTGCAGCTCATTATGGACTCTCTGCGGTACTGGGTGACCGAGATGCATGTGGACGGTTTCCGGTTCGATCTCGCCTCCACGTTGGCGCGCGAGCTTCACGCCGTCGACCGGCTGTCTGCCTTCTTCGATCTAATCCAACAGGACCCGGTGATCAGCCAGGTCAAACTGATTGCGGAACCGTGGGATGTCGGCGAAGGGGGTTATCAGGTCGGCAACTTTCCGCCGCAATGGTCGGAATGGAACAGCCGATACCGCGATACACTCCGCGACTTCTGGCGAGGACAAGACCAAACACTCGGAGAGTTCGCGAGCCGGCTCACCGGCAGCTCCGATCTCTACGCCTCCACCGGACGAAGGCCGTTCGCCAGTATCAACTTCGTTACCTGTCACGACGGGTTCACATTACACGACCTTGTCTCGTACGAAAAAAAACAGAATGTGGCCAACGGAGAAAATAATCAGGACGGTGAATCGTATAACCGGTCGTGGAATTGCGGGGTCGAAGGGGAAACAAACGATCCTGCGATTCTTGCCCTGCGTGCGAAACAAAAACGAAATGTTCTGGCCTCGCTTTTCCTTTCACAGGGCGTTCCGATGCTCTCTTCCGGGGACGAGCTGGGCAGAACACAGCGCGGGAACAACAATGCCTATTGTCAGGACAATGCGCTTTCGTGGATCGACTGGCAAAACGCCGACCGAAGCCTTCTTAACTTTACCCGGTTTCTGATTCAGATCTCCCAGAAGCACCTGGTCTTCTCACGGCGCCGCTGGTTTCAGGGGCGATCGATTCGCGGAACAGACCTCGCCGATATCGGCTGGTTTCGACCCGATGGCAAGAAGATGACCACGGAGGATTGGGAGTCGGGATTCGCGAAATCGATTGGCGTTTTTCTAAACGGCGAGGGGATCGAAAGCCACGATAAAAGGGGTCGGCAGAGCACCGATGATAATTTCTACTTGATCTTTAATGCCCACTATGAACCGTTGCGTTTTTTACTGATACCCGATCTGCCGGGGCCATGGACATTGATCCTGGATACCCATCTATCGGATCATCCCGAACGCCGCACCGTGGAAGCGGGCAGTACAGTCGAAGTCCAGGCCCGTTCGATTATGGTATTCAAGCATCAGCGGACGGTTCCGTGGCTCCCTCTCGATAGCCGCATCCCGTA